>NZ_JBYSWF010000034.1:0-73670 GCF_058780865.1 Pseudomonas sp. GP01-A4 | reverse complement strand
GTGTCAGTGAAGAACTTGCTGACTGACACACCGCCTTCGCGAGCAAGCCCGCTCCCACATTTTCAACCGCGTTTCGGCAGTTTCCAGTTGGGTCGGATGAAGTGGCAGGTGTAGCCATTCGGAATCCGCTCCAGGTAATCCTGATGCTCCGGCTCCGCTTCCCAGAACGGCCCCGCCGGTTCGATTTCCGTCACGACACGGCCTGGCCACAACCCCGAGGCATCCACATCCGCTGCGGTGTCTTCAGCGATGTCGCGTTGCTGTTCGCTCAGGTAATAAATCGCCGAACGGTAGCTGGGGCCCAGGTCGTTGCCCTGGCGGTTGGGCGTGCTGGGGTCGTGGATCTGAAAAAAGAACTCGAGGATCTGCCGGTAAGTGATCACCGTCGGGTCGAAGACGATCTCGATGGCTTCGGCATGGTTGCCGTGGTTGCGATACGTGGCATTCGGCACATCGCCGCCGGTGTAGCCGACCCGCGTGTGCAGCACGCCGGGGTAGCGGCGCAGCAGGTCTTGCATGCCCCAGAAGCAGCCGCCGGCGAGCAGGGCGGTTTCGGTCGGGTTGGTCATGGTCTGTGCTTCCCCTTGTTGGATACCTCGCTAGTTATGGGGGCAGGTTGGACGATTCCAAGGTCGAGGGGCGCGCCTTCGATCGGCTTTGTCCGCGTTGCCCGCAGCGCCATCAACAGCGCCAACACGGGTGCCAGGGTAAACAGCGCGAACAGCCAGCGCGCGGCATGGGCGATGCCGCCATTGCCCGCCACTTCATTGATGCCCGCCATGTTCGAGATCACCCCCGCCAGCGCCGCGCCCATGGCCATGGCGAACAGTTGCAGGGTGGTGATCGACGAAGCGGCCGTGTCCTTGTCCTGTTCCGAAGCCACTTGCAGGATGCGCGTCAGCAGGTGCGGCCAACCCAGGCCGATGCCGAACCCCACCAGGAACAGCCCCAGGCAGATAGGGGCCAGCAATGTCCATTCGCCCTGGCTGGCGATGGGCGTAGTGATCGCCAGCATCATCAAGCCCGCCACGATAAACAGCGGCCCCGCGATGATGGCGCGATGTGGACCGCGGCCGGTCCAGCCGGAGCTGATGATTTCCGAGACCGTCCAGCCGGCCGCCATCAGCGCGGCCATGTAACCGGCGATCAGCGGCGACTGGCCATGCAAGTGCTGCAGAAAGTACGGCATGAAGATCTCGCTGCTCATGCCGATCACCAACAGGCAGGTGGTCGCATAAAGCGCGCAGAGCGGGGTGCTGAACTTCAATGCATCCCGGGGCAAAAGACGCACGGTGGCGCTGGACTCCTTGCGGATCAACAGCACCACCAGCACGACGCAGGTGGCGATACCCAACAGGTTCCAGCTCGGCAGCGCCGAGACGCTGCCGGCACACACCGCCAGCACCGCGCCCGCCAGCAGCACCAGTTGCGGCACCGGCAAACGGGCGGTGGCGGTCGCCGTGGTGTCGCGCGGGGGCAGGGCGCGGCTGGTGAGTACCATGTACGCCAGGCTCACCGGCACCATCGAGCCGAAGGCCAGGCGCCACGCGTCCATCTCGGCAAACACACCACCCACCGCCGGCCCGACGAGCGTCGCCACGCCCCACATCCCCGACACCAGTGCCATTGCGCGCGGCCACAGGCGCTCTTCGAACACCAGTTGGATCATCGAGTAACACAGGGCCAGCAAGACCCCGCCGCCCAGCCCCTGGATGGAGCGCCCCGCGAGCATCACCGGCATGTTCGGCGCCAGGGCACAGATCAGCACGCCTACCATGAACACCAGTGTGGCCAGCGCATACGCCAGCCGTGGACCGGTGCGTTGCAACAGCTTGGAGGTGAGGGCGGAACCGAGGATCGAGGCCACCACGTACAGTGTGGTGCTCCACGCATAAAGCGCCAGGCCGCCGATTTCGGCCACCACCGACGGCAGGATGGTGGTGGCGATATAGGTGTTGGTGGCATACAGCGCGATGCCGCCTGAAAGGGCAATGGAGCGGGTGGCGTTCTTGCCGCTAAGCAACTCGCCCCAACTGCTGTCTTGGGTTTGCATCAACGATTCCTTGTAATGCGTTCGCGGTATGGAAGCCGGCGAAGGGCTAAGCGTCAGGCTTGAGGTAATTAACCAAGCAATTGCTTTTAATATTGCGTTGAGGCGAATTATTTTGCAAGGAATGACTTGTCAGGTGGCTGAGTCGCTATGGCAGCCGAGGGGGGGGCGTGAGGCGCGCGGTTTCCCACGGCCAGCAGCACTTCACACCATCAGTTTCCGGCTGAACTTGGTTTCCATCACGATATGCGAAGCGGTGTGCGCCACCCCTTTGATCATGTTGATCCTGATGAGCTCGGCATTGAGTTCGCTCAGGGTGGCGGTGGCCAGGTGAATGATGAAATCGGACTCTCCCGAGACCGCGTAAACGGCCTGCACCGCTTCCATCCTGCGCAGCGAGGTCATCACATCGGTGTAGCTCTTGTTGGTGCAGGAGGTCATGGTAAAGCAGGTAACCGTCTGCTGAAGTCGGTCCTGGTCGATGCGCACGCTGTAGCCGGTGATGACGCCGGCCTTTTCCAGGCGGGTAATCCGCTCCTGCACCGCAGAGCGCGAGACCCCGAGCTTGCGGGCCAATGACGCGGTGGGTTCGCGTGCGTTGGCTTGCAGCAGGCCAAGCAATTGCCTGTCCTTGTCGGTGAGGTTAAACAGTGGACCGGGATTCTGCGTATCCATGGACACGTCCTTGACTCTCGCTGGGGTTCAGTTTTTATGAGTCGCCCTGTGTTGCGAGCGCTTTTCCTGAAACATATCCATCATTTTCAGGCCGGCGTAAACCGTTTGTGCGGCCGCCGGGCCCAGGGGGCCGCCATTCCATTCCAGGCCGTAGGCATCGAACAGGCGGTAGCGATCGGTTTCGCCGCAGATCGCCTCGGCGATGACGCGTGCGCCGATCGGCGCGGTGTTCATACCATGGCCACCAAATGATGTACACGCCCACAATCCCTGCCCCAGCGGGCCAATGTGCGGCATCTTGTGCCGCGCATAACCCATCAACCCGGACCAGGCCTTGTCGATCCTGATGCCGCGCAATTGTGGATAAACGTCGAGGATATCCTGCGTCAGCAATTGCCCCAGGCGTTTCTCATCCTGCAGGTTGCGCGTGGTAATGCGGCCGCCCCAGAGCAGGCGGTCGCCCTCGACGATGCGGTAATAGTCCGAGGCCCGGCGGTTATCACCCACGGCATCGGAGGTGCAGACCGCCTCGGCCAGGCGATCGCCCAGGTGCTCGGTCAGCACTGCATAGGTCGCGATCGGCAGGAAGGCGCGGCGTAATTTGCCGAACTCAGGCCCCCCATAGCCGCCGCAGCAGTACACCACGTGGGCACAATCGACAGTGCCCTGATCGGTGATGACCCGGTGTCGCCCGTTGCGGCTTTCGACGGCGGTCATGGGCGAGCGTTCATGGATTTTGCCACCACTTTGCTCCATCAGTCGGGCCAGGCCGAGGCAATAGTTCAAGGGGTGGAAGTGAAAGCCATGGTTGTCGCGCAGCGCCTGGAAATACCGCTCGGTCTTGAGCTTTTCGCGCACCGCCTGGCGATCCAGGTAGTCGAGGTGAAAGTCGAAATCCGCGGCCATTTTGTCCCGCACGCGCTGCAGGTTGTCGCCATCTTCGTAGCGCACCACACTCAGTTTCCCCGGGGTTGGCGTGCAGCCGGGCAACTGATGATGGGCGATCATGCCCCGAACAATTTCGACGCCCTCAAGCGACAGTTTGAACAGCGCGGCGGCCGTCGGTTTGCCGCAGCGTCGCTCGATGGCGGCCAACCCTTCGGACCAGCCCTGGAGCACGAAGCCACCGTTGCGCCCCGACGCTCCCCAGGCCACGCGACCGGCATCCAGCAGCACCACCGACTGCCCGCGGGAGACCAGTTCCCACGCCGTGCTCAGCCCCGCCAGCCCGGCGCCGATCACGCACACATCGGCCCGGGCGTTGCCACACAGCGCCTGGCGTTCAGTCGTGTCGCGCATCGTGGCGGTGTAGTAATTGTTGTTATAGGTGAACATGAAGTCGGCCGTCCTTTTTTTGCGGCGCAGGCATACAGCGCGCCGCGTCGAGGACGGGGCGCCTGTACGGCCTGTGGGGTTTTTTACTGCACCTGGGTGAGGTCGGCGCCGTACCATTTCTCTGACAATTGCTTGAGCGTGCCATCGGCTTTCATGTCGGCGACGATCTTGGTCAGCGCGCTGTTGAACGCCTCATCGCCCTTGTCCACGGCGATGGCCAGGGGTTCGTAGTAGGCGGGTTTGCCTTCCACCCTGACGATGGGGTAGCCATTCTTGACGGCGGCGACGATGGTGGGCAGGGCGGACAGGGTTGCGTTCAGGCGCACCCCGTCTCCCATGCGCAGGTCATCCAGCGGGCCCATGCTGTCGCCGTACGTGCGAACCTCGCCGGGGGTGACTTCGTAAGTGAACGGCGGCACATCGGCGGCGTCGATCTTGAGGCGGCGGTTGATATAGTCCTCCGAAGTCGTACCGGCTTCGACGCCGATGATCTTGCCGTTCAGGTCCGCCACTTTGGTCTCGGCCGCGTCCTTGTGCACCGCGTATACATACGGCGTGTAGTAGTAGATCGCGGGGAAGTCGAGCACCCGGGTGCGCTCGGTGGTCGGGGTCATGGAGCCGACCGACAGGTCCCAGCGGCTCGACCAGCGCCCGGCGGTGATGATCCCGTATTCGGGCGTCACGAAGTCGACTTTGCTGCCCAGGCGTTTGCCGATTTCGCTGGCGACGTCGATATCGAAGCCTTGCAGCTTATTGTCCGGGCCCAGGAACGATTGCGGTGGCCAGTTGGCCGACGTGGCCACCTTGATCACCTTGGTTTCATGGATGCGGTCGAGGGTCGAGCCCGCCCAGGCCGCACCTGTTAGGCTGGTGAGGGCGGTGGCGACAGCTGCTGCGGTGAAGAAGCGAGTGAACGAGATCATGGGTAAGCCTCCAGTATCTTGAGTGCGGTGCCTGTTGTTTTTATCGGTGACTTCGCAAGGTTCGACGGTGCTGCTCAGTGGCTGAGAATCTGCGACAGGAATTCCCGGGCACGCTCGTGCTGCGGGTTGTCAAAAAACTCGGTGGGTTTGGCTTGCTCGATGATGCAGCCCTGGTCCATGAAGATGATCCGGTCGGCCACCCGCCGGGCGAATCCCATCTCGTGGGTGACGCAGACCATGGTGATGCCGTCCTGGGCCAGTTCGCCCATCACGTCCAGCACTTCCTTGACCATCTCGGGGTCAAGGGCCGACGTGGGCTCGTCGAACAGCATAATGCGCGGGCGCATGCACAAGGCCCGGGCAATGGCGACGCGCTGCTGCTGGCCGCCCGAGAGCTGGCTGGGGTATTTGTCGGCCTGGTTCCCGATGCGCACCCGATCCAGGTATTCATAGGCCAGTTCGCGGGCCTGGGGCTCGCTGAGCTTGCTCACCAGACGCGGTCCCACCATGAGGTTCTCCAGCACCGTCATGTGCGGGAACAGGTTGAACTGCTGGAACACCATGCCGACCTGGCGCCTTATGCCCGCCACGCAGGCGGCATCACGGGTCAACTCGGTGCCCTCGATGAACACGTGGCCTTTCTGGAAGTCTTCCAGCAGGTTCAGGCAGCGAATCAACGTGGACTTGCCGGAGCCCGACGGCCCGCAGACCACCACGATTTCACCGCTGGCAATGTGCAGGTCGATGCCCTTGAGCACATAAAAATCGCCATACCATTTATGCATGTCCTGGATCGATATCGCAGGGTATGGAGCCGGGACTATTGAGGGCTGATTCATCGTCATGCTCCTGGTTCAGCGATGGGCGCGGTTGAAGTGCTTTTCCAGGCGGGCCTGGACGGTTTCCAGCACGATCGACAGCAGCCAATACAGCACGGCGGCGGTGATCAGCATTTCCAGGTGCCGGAACTCGGCGCGTCCCTGGGTTCGTGCCAGGAACATCAGCTCCCAGACGCCGATCACCGACACCAGCGAACTGTCCTTGAGCATCGAGATGAACTGGTTGCCCGTTGGCGGAATGATCAAGCGCATGGACTGCGGGAGAATCACCCGGGTCATCGTCTGGAACGGGTTCAGGCCAATCGCCCGCGAGGCTTCCCACTGGCCCCGCGAGATGCTGCTGATACCGGCGCGGAAGATCTCCGTCATGTAGGCGCCATAACACAGCGAGAGCGCCAGGATCCCGGCTGGAACCGCTCCGACGACATAGCCCAGTTGAGGGATGCCCAGGTAAATCAGATAGATCTGGATCAGCAGCGGAACGCCGCGGAAAAACGAGGTGTAGAAGCTCGCAATCGCAATCGCGAAGCCGTTGGAAGACAAGCGCGCGGTGGCGCCCAGCAGCGCCAGGACGAACGCAATCGCAATCGAAATCGCCGACACGTAGACGGTGGTGAACACCCCCTGGGTGATCATGAAGCCGATTTTGGTCGCGATGAAACTGTAGGAAAGGTTGAAGGTGTCGAAGAACAACAGGAACAGCACCAGCAACTCGCACCAGACCGTGATGATCTGCGCGCGCAAGGGAAAGCGGCCAAGGATGAACAGGTTCAGCACCACCGTCAGGGTGAACGTGCCGCCCACTGCAATGTCACGCGCCAGTGGTGCCTTCAGGTCGAGAACGATGGGGCCCATCAAGTGGGAGAGGCGGCCTTCACCGACGCCGCAGGCGAGCGTGATGATGAAAATCACCACGGCCACCGCGCCCATGAATACCGCGCTGTCCGTCATGCGGGTCTTGACGATATGGTCTCTGTACATGGCTTACACGCCCCGGGGTGAGCCCCTTTATTGTTGTAAGCCCATTATGGGTTGACAAAATGCCGGGCGGCACCCTGCGGATTGTTGGGATTTGCGGTTTTTATGAGCGTATGAGGGGAGGGGAGCCGTACATATGCCGGACGGAGTCATCAGGCTTTCGCCAGCAATCATTTCGCGCCAGACTCATGGGCATTCATCGCCCCAAGGTAGCCACCATGATTTCCCATGTGTTTTTAGGTACAGGTGATTTTGATCGGGCTTTTGCTTTCTATTCGAAGGTGATGGCTGAGTTGGGCCTCAGGTTGAAATTTTGCGATGCGGATAAACCGTGGGCCGGTTGGGTGGCTGAAACCGAACCTCGCCCGATCTTCGTCATTGGGGCGCCATTTGATGGCAACCCGAGTGCACCCGGGAATGGGCAGATGGTGGGGCTACTTGCGCCCAGTCGGGAAGCGGTTAGAAGAAGTTATAGAGCGGCGTTGGCGCTCGGCGGGATATGTGAAGGAGAGCCTGGATTAAGGCCTCACTACCACCCCGATTATTACGGCGCGTATTTTCGAGATACTGATGGCAACAAGCTGTGCGTGTGCTGCCATGATCCACAAGCAAATTACCCTCGGTGAGGGTGAGTTGAACGAGCAAAAGCTGAGGCTGGGAACGCTGAACAGGGCTGAGGGCGTTGGGGCGGGTTTGGAACTGGGATTGAGGTAGTGATCCATGGCGCGCTGGGCGGCCTGGTGGAGTTTTGGATCGGAAGTTCCCGGAGGATTAGGGGTAACCTTGAACATTGTCTGGATGCTCCATTTTGGCCCCCGCCTTATCGCCACTAAACGAAAGGTGGCAGCTGTGTGCAGGTTAGTAGAGCGGATATTCCAGACAAAACCGGCGCGCCCGAGGGCGCCCTGCACACAGCCACCATTAAGCACAGACAAAGACGTCTGACAGATGATGCTTATGCACATTGCCTAGAATACTTCGGGCTACTAAACCCGATCACTGAGGTTTCAGCGACCGAGCAACCTCAGAGCCCCATACCCAAGCGCACAAGCCGGCGGATTCTGACGCAACTGTAGGCAATGGGGCAAGGCACCTCACGGCTTGCTATAGGCCATGTACTCATTCTGCAAGACAATATGGTCGGCCACGTACTTCGCATCATGCCAAACCCCGTAGATAAACGAAGACGCGCGGTTCACCAGGTTCGGCAAACCCAAAAAGTAAATCCCGCTTTCCGCCGAAATCCCGCGCTTATGGAAAGGCTCACCTTTCTCGTCGAACGCATTCACTTTCAACCAACTGAAATCAAAACTGAAACCCGTGGCCCACAGAATCGTGGTCACACCAGCCTCAGCCAAATCCAGGCTCAGGATCGGATTCACCAGGCACTCCGGGTCAGCCAACAATTCCCACGCTTCCGACTCCGGCTCAAACGGCAGGCCGTTCTGCTCGATATAGGCGTCGGCATCCCGCAGCACATCAAAGTAGGCACGGTCACCTTCAGCCACGTTAGCCGCCAGGCCGGGCTCAAACTCCATCACGCCTTCATTCCACGACCGAGTAACACCCACCAGCGTAATGCCCATGTGCGCCAGGCGGCGGAAGTCGACGGTCTTGCCGCCTTCATAGCCACTGACGGCAAACGCCACATGCTTCTTCTTCGGCTGGATTTTGACCTCGTCCCACAAGCCCAGCGCGCCCAGCCACCAGCAGTAATCACGGCCACGATACGAGCGAGGAGGGCGATAGTGTTCGCCCACCGAGAGGTACACGGTCTTGCCGGCCTTTTGCAGTTCCTCGGCAATTTGTGAACCCGATGCGCCAGCGCCCACCACCAACACAGCACCCTCGGCCAACTGGCCGGGATTCTTGTAGGCCGAGGAGTGCAGCTGTTGAACCGTGGCGTGTGCGGGCACCAGATTCGGAATGGACGGACGTTGAAACGGGCCTGTCGCCGCAACAACGTTGGTGGCCTCGATCACACCCGCCGAGGTGGTCACCTTGAACCCGGGGCGACCCACGTGGCGTTCCACTTGCTGCACTTCAACCCCGGTGCGCACCGGAGCCTTCAGCATGTTCACGTACTCTTCAAAGTAGGCCGCCATGCGCTCTTTCGGCGGGAAGCTCTCGGGGGAAATGCCTTCGAATTTCATGCCGGGAAAACGGTCGTGCCAGGCCGGGCCGTTGGCGACCAGCGAGTCCCAGCGCTCGGACCGCCAGCGCTCGGCGATGCGGTTACGCTCCAGCACGATGTGCGGCACGCCCATGAGTGACAGATGCTCGCTCATGGCGACCCCCGCCTGGCCTGCGCCCACCACCAGGGTGTTGATCTTTTCAACTGACATGTGAGCTTCCTAAAGATAAGCGACCATCGACCGGTATCAGTGTGATCAAGCAACCGCCAGCCGGAAATTATGCTTTTTGAACGTAGAGGTTAGGCAAAACCAAAGCCCTTCAATCGGTCTCCAGCAGCTCGGCCACCGCCGTCAGGGCCAGGCGGTAGCCCAGCGCGCCGAGGCCTGCGATCACGCCGGTGGCGGCTTTGGACACATAGGAGTGATGACGGAAAGCCTCGCGCTTCCAGATGTTGCTCATGTGCGCTTCGATGATCGGGCCGTCGAACGCCAGCAGCGCATCGAGAATCGGCACCGAGCTGTAGGTCAGCCCGGCGGCGTTGATGATCACCGCGTCGGCGTTGAGCCGGGCCTCCTGAATCCAGTCCACCAGCACCCCTTCATGGTTGCTCTGGCGAAAATCCAGGGTCAGGCCCAGTTCGATAGCGTGGCGCTGGCAGCACGCTTCGATGCTGGCGAAGCTTTCGCTGCCGTAGGTGCCGTTCTTGTCCAGCCCGTACAGGTTGGCGTTGGGGCCGTTGAGGAAATACACAGTGTGGGGCATGGCAAGCTCCAGGTGGCTCATGGGTGCTGGTTGGGGTTCCAGTCATCCGGCACCACCGCAATCACATCGATCTCCATCAACCACTCCGGCTGGCCCAGACCCGAAATCACCAGGCCGGTGGAGATCGGGAACACGCCCTTGAGCCATTTGCCGACCTCCTGGTACACCGGTTCGCGGTAGCGCGGGTCGATCAGGTAGGTGGTGGTCTTCACGATGTGCGACAAATCGGAACCGGCTTCCTCCAGCAGTTGCTTGACGTTTTTCATTGCCTGTTCGGCTTGCGCGCGCGGGTCGCCGAGGCCGATCAGGTTGCCGTCGAAGTCCGTGCCGATCTGGCCACGTACATAAATGGTATTGCCGGCGCGCACGGCCTGGCACAGGTCGTTGTCCAGCGCCTGGTTGGGGTAGGTCTGCTTGGTGTTGAACATGCGGATACGGGTATGGGTGGGCATTGCTGGCAACTCATGAGGCGCGGAATAAATCCAGCTTCACATTGGCCTCGCCCGCGCGAAACCAGCATTTGCGCGAGGTAATGCTTAGGCAAAACCGAAGCGCCATCCGCCGGCGTCAGCGTCGGGCTAACAGCAATCGGCATGAACCATGCAACGCTGTGTTTGAGGCAGGCGGCGCCGGCTTGGCGTCAGCTTATTGATGATGTGGAGGCGTGATGCTCAGTCGTATTACCCAGCGCCAACTGGAATATTTCGTGGCTTCCGGTGAGGCAGGCAGCATCAGTGCGGCGTCTGAGCGCATTCATGTGTCGTCGCCGTCTATCTCGGCTGCGATCACCCACATGGAGGCCGAGTTGGGCATCCAGCTGTTTGTGCGGCATCACGCCCAGGGCATTTCCCTCACGGCAGTGGGGCGCCAGGTGATGCAGGAGGCCAAGCTGATCCTGGAGCAGATGACCAACCTCTACACCATCGCTTCCGAGTCGCTGAACACCGTGCGCGGACCGCTGCGGGTGGGTTGCCTGGAGTGGCTGGCGCCGATGATCACCCCTGAGCTGGTGTTTGGTTTTGGCCGCGCGTTTCCAGGTGTACGCCTCACGCAAGTGGAGGGCAACCACGAGGAAATGCTGGAAAAACTGCGCAGCGCCGAGATCGATATCGCCCTGACCTACGACCTGGTGACCAGTGACGACATCGACTTCCAGCCGCTGGCGCAATTACCGCCGTATGTGATGGTGGGTGAGTACCACCCGCTCGCAAGCCTGTCGGCGGTGAGCATGCTCGACCTTGAGGATTACCCGGTGGTGCTGCTGGACACGCCCTGGAGTCGGGAATATTTCCTCAGCTTCTTTATGCAGGCCGGTACCACACCGAACATCATCATGCGCTCCAGCAACCTTGAAACCGTGCGCTCGATGGTTGCCAATGGCATCGGCTATTCCTTCGCGAATGCCCGGCCCAAAGCCAATCTTTCCCAGGACGGCAAGCGCTTGATCCGCCTGCGCTTGTCCGGCCCGCACCGGCCCATGCAGCTGGGCTATGCCACGGCGAGCAATACCCAATTGTCCCGCGTGGTGTCGGCGTTTGCCGAGCGTTGCCGCATGTTCGTTTCAGACCAGTACATCCCGGGCATGGCGGCCCCGAGCTTTTTTGATGCCCATGCGGTGCGCACCCTGAACGGCGTGGGCTGAGCCGCGTGCTTTCCTGCTTTTCTGTGGGAGCTGGCTTGCCTGCGATGCAGGCACCTCGGTCTTCCAGGTACACCGGGGCGATGCTATCGCAGGCAAGCCAGCTCCCACAGGGGATCGCGTTTGCTTCGCACCAAGATGTGGCGCTGATTGCCTGATGGGCAAGGTGTCGCCCCATTAAGAGACAGGCTGTTTTACCAGTCCAGTCGTCACCCAGGGAACGGTGACGCTGCGTAGGTTCTCCCTACCCAATAGGCCGGCTTTTACGAATTGACCCCAAGGGCCTCTCCCCACGAATCTCAGTCCATCGGTGCAGATCAGGGTTCGACCTTCACGTTGAGCATTCGGTGGGCATTTTCATTTTTTTGTCGAGCACAGTGACGATGACTTTCAACTGGAATTACATGTTTGGTTTGCTGGCCGATGCCGAGTTCTGGCGGGCGACATGGACGGTCATCCAGCTCAGTTCGTTGACATGGGTCCTGAGTATCGCGCTGGGCTTCCTGCTGGCCCTGGCCAAGCAGTCAAAGCACGCGCTGATTAGCCTGCCGGCGCGTGGCTATATCTGGTTGTTCCGCAGCCTGCCGCTGCTGGTGCTGCTGATCTTCATCTACAACCTGCCACAGGCGATTCCCGCCACGTCGGTGATTCTGGCGGACCCGTTCTGGGCCGGCCTGCTGGCGCTGGTGATCTGCGAAACCGCCTATGTCGCTGAGATTCACCGGGGCGGCCTGCTGTCGATTCCCAAAGGTCAGGGCGAGGCCGCGCGGGCACTGGGGCTGAAGTTTTTCGGGATCCAGTGGCGGGTGGTGATCCCGCAGGCATTGCGGGTGGCGCTGCCGTCGCTGGCCAACGAATACATCTCCATCGTCAAGCTGACCTCGTTGGTGTCGGTGATTTCGCTGACCGAGATCCTGATGGTCGGCCAGCGCCTGTATTCGCAGAATTTCCTGGTGATCGAGACGATGGCGGCGGTGGCTTTTTTCTACGTGTTCATCGTCACGGTGTTCGACTTCCTGCTCAAACGGCTCGAGCGTTTTCTCGACGTCAATCAACGCAACGTGTCCCGGGTACCTGATGCCGAGGTGCTGGCGCTGGCGACCCGACAGCACGTCGCCCTGCAACGCCCTGTCAGTACCGAAGGCCCGGCGCTGCAGGCCAGCCGGCTGCACAAGGCCTACAACGATGTAGAGGTACTGGGCTCGGTCAACCTGCAGATCCAGCCCGGCGAAGTAGTGTCGGTGATCGGGCCTTCGGGCTCCGGAAAAACCACCCTGATTCGCCTGCTCAACGGTCTTGAGCAACTGGACAACGGCGAGATCCAGATCAACGGCCAACCCTTTATTCACCTGAACAAAGTCGGCGCGCAGAAGCCGCAGTATGTCGAGCACGCCGAGCATCGCCTGAACATCGGCATGGTGTTCCAGAGCTTCAATCTATTCCCGCATCTGAGCGTGCTCGACAACTTGCTGATGGCGCCGAAGTACCACCACCTCGGCAAGCTGGATGAGCTGAAGCAACAAGCCTACGCGCTGCTGCACAAGGTCGGCATGCTCGATCACGCCTGGAAGTACCCGCATCAGCTTTCCGGTGGCCAACAGCAGCGCGTGGCCATCGCCCGCGCCCTGATGATGCGCCCGCAAATCATGCTGTTTGACGAGCCCACCTCGGCCCTGGACCCGGAAAAAGTCAACGAAGTCCTGCAGGTCATCGAGGCCCTGGCCCAGGAAGGCATCACCATGGTGATCGTCACCCATGAGATGAATTTCGCGTTCAAGGTCTCCGACCGGATCGTGTTCATGGAGAGAGGCCGTGTGGTGTGCGACGACACGCCGCAGGCGCTGCGCAGCGGCGAAAACCCACGTGTGGAGGCGTTCCTCAAGGACGTCTCGCTGGCGTAACCCCTTTAACGTTCGAGCGACAAGAGAGCCACAACATGATCGAGCAAGCGCAAATTGAACAGTTTCACCGGGACGGTTTTCTGGTGGTGCAAGACGTGCTGTCGGCTGAAGAAGTCGCCGCGTTGCAGCACGACTTCGACCAGTGGGTAGAAGACAGCCGCAGCCACGAACAGGGCTGGGGTGAAACGGCAGATGGCCGTGCGCGTTTCGACCTGGAAGGCGACCATCGCCCGGATCATCCCTCGCTGCGCCGAGTGAGTTCGCCCACCGAAATTTCGCCGGCATACCAGCGTGTGGCGTTGCATTCGCGGATGGCAGCGATCTCCGCGCAACTGATCGGGGGCGGCGGCACGCGTTTTCATCACAGCAAGATCAACTCGAAACTGCCCCACACCGCCACGCAGGTGAAGTGGCACCAGGACTTCCTGTTCACGCCCCACAGCAATGACGACATCGTCACGGCCTTGCTGATGGTCAGTGAAGTCACACCGCAGAATGGCCCGTTGAATGTGATTCCCGGCAGCCACAAAGGCCCGTTGTGGTCCCACTGGCGCGACCAGCGTTTCACCGGTTCGGTGGACGACACGGTGGTCGACGACCTGTGCCACGACCCGGTCGCCTGTTATGGCCCGGCCGGTTCCGTGTGCTTCATGCACACCCGTCTTTTGCACGCTTCAAGCCCTAACGAGACCGAACTGCCGCGCACCCTGTTCATCAGCGTCTACGCCGCTGAAGACGCGCTTCCATTCGGCGAAAACCCGCTGCCCAGCGCGCACGCCGGCCTGATAGTGGCCGGTGAAGAAAGTGGGCTGGTGCGTTCCACGGAAAACCACCTGCGCTTGCCGCAGAAGCCCCGTGGCGCCTCTTTCTTTGTGCAACAGGCCGGCCAGGATTCAGTCACTGCCTAACCTTCTTCTCACCTTGCAGGGTATTACCATGACAGCGTTTCAGATGATTGCTCGCCCTATTGCCGTGTGCCTGCTGGGCGCTGCGGTTGCAATGACGTCGTTGGCGGCTTCGGCTTTCCAGAAAGACGGGAAAATCGTCGCAGGTTCCGATGTGACCTTCTTTCCCTATGAATACATGGATAACAACAAGCCCGCCGGCTTTGATATCGAATTCATGGATGGCCTGGCCAAGACCATGGGGCGCACCGTCGAGACCCTCGACACGCGCTTTCCCAACCTGATCACCGGCCTGCAGGCGGGGCGATTCGACGTGACCAACTCTTCGATGTACATCACCGCCGAACGGGTGAAAGTCATCGATATGATTCCCTACCTGAAAAGCGGTGAGTCGATCCTGACGCTCAAGGGCAGCGACTTCCAGCCCAAGACCCCTGAAGAGTTCTGCGGCCACAAGATCGGCTCGATGGGCGCCACCTCCTGGCTGGCGCAGATGCACAAGCTGTCGGATGAGTACTGTGTGAAGAAAGGGCTGAAGCCGATCGCGATCAGCGAGTACAGTACCGACCCGCAAACCACCCAGGCCTTGCTGGCTCATGCTGTTGAAGCGCAGATCACCGATGCGGCCGTGGCCCGTGGCGCAGTGGAAAAACTCGGCGGGCGCGTGGTGATTTCTTCCGATACCTTGATCTACCCGGTGTTGAACGGCTTTGGTGTGAAGAAGGGCAATGACGAGGTCAAGAACGCCTTGATCGAAGGCATCAAGAAGTTCAGCGCCACCCCTGAATACGCCGCCTTGCTCAAGAAATACAACTTCCAGGCGCCTACCGATGCCGACATCGCCGAGCTGATGCCGAAGTCCTGACCGGAAACTGTTCACTTAAGGAACACGCCATACCTGTGGCGAGCGAGCTTGCTCACTACAGATTATGGGGTACTTGTCCTGCGGAGAAAGCTACATGGCGTTATCACTTGAAGAGCAAACCCGCATCGACCTGGCGGCAACTTTCCGCATCGTTGCGCACCTTGGCATGCATGAGGCAGTGGCCAACCATTTCAGCGCGGCGGTGTCGGCCGACGGCAAACAGTTCCTGCTCAACCCGAAGTGGAAGCACTTCTCGCGTATCCGCGCCAGTGACATGCTGCTGTTGAATGCCGACGACGCCGGCGGTGCCGATCATCCGGAGGTAGACGCTACCGCCTGGTCGATCCACGGGCAGATTCACCGGCTGTTGCCGCAAACCCGCGCCGTGCTGCACCTGCACCCGGTGTACACCACGGCGGTAGCCTGCCTGGCCAAGCCGCATATCCCTGCGATCGACCAGAACACCGCGCGCTATTTCAATCGCGTGGCGGTGGACGAGCTGTACGGTGGCATGGCCGACACCGAGGCCGAGGGCGAGCGCCTCGCCGGTTTGCTGGATGGCAAGAGCCGCTTGTTGATGGGCAACCATGGGGTGATGGTCACAGCCACCTCCATCGGCGAGGCATTCGATGATATCTGGACCCTGGAGCGCGCCTGCCAGATCCTCGTCACGGCGTGGTCCACCGGCCAGCCGCTGCGGATACTGTCTGACGAAGTGGCTGAAAAGACCGCGCGGGGATGGGAAGGCATCACGGATTTCTCGCAACGGCATTTTGAAGAAATGAAGCAGTTGATGATCGACGCCGACCCTTCGTTGCTCGACTGATTTCACCCCTCACAGGCAGGAACTCCCATGACCTTTTCGGTTGTCGCCCGCTGTGCCGAAACCGGCCAGTTGGGTATCGCTATCAGCTCGTCGAGCATTGCCGTGGGCGCCCGTTGCCCGTGGCTGCGCCCCGGCGTGGGCGCGGTGGCGTCGCAGAACATCACGTTGCCGGCCCTCGGCCCGCAAACCCTGGACCTTTTGGCCCAGGGCATGGCCCCGAGCGAGGCGCTGGCCACCGCGCTCACCCCGCAGAGCCGTAGCGAATATCGCCAGGTGACAGTGATCGATAGCACTGGCCGAACCGCACACTTCAGCGGCGCGCAGACCCTGGGCATCCACCACGCGGTCAGCGGCGAGCAATGCGTGGCGGCAGGGAACATGCTGGCGAATACCGGTGTGATCGAAGCCATGGTGCGCGCCTTCGAAGATACGCCCGGGCATCTCGCCGACCGGTTGCTCGCCTCCATGCAGGCGGGGGCGGCGGGAGGCGGCGAGGCGGGGCCAGTACATTCTGCCGCGCTGGTGGTGGTCGGTGACCACCTGTGGCCCATCGTCAACCTGCGGGTGGACTGGGCCGACGTGGATCCGATCGGCACCCTGGACCAACTCTGGCAGGCCTATCGCGGGCAAATGCAGGACTATATCGACCGCGCCATCAACCCGCAAAGCGCCCCTGGCTACGCGGTGCCGGGAGATGACCGATGAGCCGCAGCCGTGACCTGCTGGCGCACTTGGTCAGCTTTGACACCACCAGTTGCGAATCCAACCTCGCCCTGATCGACTTCGTGCGCAACTACTTGCAGCACCATGGCGTGAGCTGTGAATTGTTGTTCAACGAGCAAAAGAGCAAAGCCAATCTGTTGGCCACCATAGGTCCGGCGGAGGTGCCCGGTATCGTGCTTTCGGGCCATACCGACGTAGTACCTGTAGACGGTCAGTGCTGGAGCGTTGCGCCGTTTGAACTGACCGAGAAGGATGGCAAGCTGTACGGGCGTGGCACCGCCGACATGAAGGGCTACCTCGCCTGCGTGCTGGCCAGCATACCGGCGCTGGTACAGGCACCGCTGCGCATGCCGGTGCATATCGCGCTGTCTTACGATGAAGAGGTGGGCTGCCTGGGCGTGGGGTCGCTGATCGAAGCGTTCTATGCAAAAACCGTCAAGCCGTTACTGTGCGTTATCGGCGAACCGACCGAACTCAAGCCGGTGCTGGGCCACAAGGGCAAGCTGGCGATGCGTTGCGAGGTACATGGCGCGGCGTGCCATTCGGCGTATGCGCCGTCGGGTGTGAACGCCATCGAATATGCCGCGCTGTTGATCATCGAACTGGGCCGGCTCGGTGAAGAACTCAAGGCGCCGCAACATCACGACGGGAGTTTTGATCCGCCGTTCTCCACCGTGCAAACCGGCATGATTGCCGGTGGCAACGCCCTGAATATCGTCCCGCAAAACTGCAGCTTCGACTTCGAAGTGCGCTCACTGCCCGCACAGAATCTCTGGCACGTCGCGGACCAACTGCGGGGTTACGCCGAGCACACCTTATTGCCCGCGATGCAGGCGGTGAGCGGGCAGTGTGCAATCCACTTCAGTGAGCTGTCGAGTTACCCAGGGTTGTCGACATCAGCGCAGAGCCAGGCGGCTGAATGGGTTGCCGACTTCTGTGGCTCTCAGGCATACGGCACAGTGGCGTTCGGCAGCGAAGGCGGGCTGTTTGATCAGGCGGGCATTCCCACCGTGGTATGTGGACCGGGCAGCATGGACCAGGGGCACAAGCCTGACGAGTTCATCAGCGTTGCGCAGCTTGAGGCCTGTGACCGGATGCTGGAGAAAGTGTTGGTGTTTGCCAGTCGGCAATCCTGATTCAGCAAGCACCCATCCTGTGGCGAAGGAACTTGTTCCCGTTGGGCTTCGAAGCAGCCCTAAACCCTGCAATCGATATCGACCTGACGGAACACCAGTGCCTGCTTTGGGGCCGCTTCGCAGCCCAGCGGGAGCAAGCTCCCTCGCCACAGGTTGTCGGCTGCCCTTACGCTTGCGGTATTGGTCAGACGGTTACCGTTCTGCCACCTGCGCTGAGTGCTTTCGCCCCATTTTCGCGCACGGTACAGCGTGTTTTGCACGACGTCCCGCCTATCCAGCGGGCCCGACAACAGCGGTCCGTTTCTTGCTAGAGCCAGCTTAATCAATGACATGGCATTTTGCCGTCAATCATTTCAAAGCTTGATTCGCTGTTGAGGCGAGTGGTTCTAGGAGTAGTCGGACATGCAAAGTGTGTTGTCGCCAGGTATCCGCCTGCTCGGACGTTTTGGATTCGCGCGCAAGTTCCAGATCCTGTTTTTCCTGTTCATGCTGCCCCTGGCGGGCAGCCTGTGGATGATCGCGCAGGAGTACCGCACCAAGCTGACGGTGATTTCCAATGAGCAATCCGGGGTGCGCGAACTGCTGGCGCTGGATGCCCTGGACGCCCAACTGACCGCCCAGCGCAACCTGGCGGCGCGCTGGAAAGCCGCCGACATCCTCCACGACCAGACACCCGCGGCCAAGGCGGCCATGACTGCGGTCGATACCAATTTCCCGCTGATCCTGCAAAGCGTGCAGGCCCTGGGCGAGGCCCTCAAAGCCCAGAGCGCCCGCCCGGATACCCTTGCACGTTTTGAGGCATTGCAAGCCTCGGTCACGGGCATGGATTCCCAATCCCTGCGCACCGTGGGCTGGTGGCCGGATGGTTATGACCGCTTCACGTCTGCGCTGAGCGCGATGCAAACCCTGCGCGAACAGATCACCATGGACACCGGGTTGATCCTCGATCCGTGGCTTGAAACCTATTTGCTGATGCAGATTTCCACCCAGCAAACCCCCGACCTGATCGAGCGTATCGGGCGTATGGCGAGCGTCGGGCAGTCATCCATCGCATCGGGGCAGTTCACCCTGCAAAGCCGTTTGCAGATGCGTGATTTGCGCGGTCGCATCGGCGATGCAAGGGACCAGTTGGTCAAGGCCGCCGCATCCCTCAAGGCCAAGCAATACCCGGGGCTGCAAACCTGGATCGCGCCATACGACGACAGCTTGCAACTGCTGGACAACGAACTGAAGACCCTGGACGAAGGCGTGTTCGGCGGCACCATCAAGCTCGATACCACCGGCTTCGAACGCAGTGTGGATGGCATGCTTGGCGCCCTCGGCGCGTTGCGTAAACAGTCGCTGACCTCGCTGGACGCGCGCCTGGGTTACTACCGCGACAGCTCGCTCAAGCAGTTCATTCCGGTGGCGGTGACGTTCAGCGTGCTGGCGCTGGCAGCCCTGTACCTGTTCGTGTGCTTGCAGGCATCGATTCGCCGCAGTGCCAGCGGCATCACCACCCTGGCCGAATCCCTGCGCGACGGTAATCTGTGCGTTGAAGTGGCGGTGGAAGGGCGCGATGAACTGGCGGCCATCAGCACGGCGCTCAACGTGGCGGTGGTGCAGTTGCGCACCAGCCTGCTGGGGGTCAATCACGAGACGCAGCAGTTGGGCTCTGCGGTGCTGACACTCAATTCGCAATCGGGCAGCACGCTGACCGAAGTGGAAGACCAGCAACAGCAGATCAGCCAGATTGCAGCGGCCGCCACACAGTTGGCCGCGACCTCCATGGGCGTCGCCAAGAGCTGCGAGCAGGCCTCCGGCAGCGCGCAGAAAACCCGGCAGATTGCCGAAGACAGCAGCCGCGACAGCCAGCGCACCACCGCGAGTATCCAGCAACTCAACCAGCGCTTGACCGACACCTCCGATGCATTGGAGCGCGTCAGCCAGCAGGGCCAGCAGATCCAGTCGGTGGTTGACACCATTCGGGGTATCGCCGAGCAGACCAACCTGCTGGCGCTGAACGCTGCCATCGAGGCTGCGCGGGCCGGTGAACAGGGCCGGGGATTTGCGGTGGTAGCCGATGAAGTGCGCAGCCTGTCGCAACGGACCCAGGCCTCCACGGCGCAGATCGCCGGCACGGTCGACAGTTTGCGCGCGACGGTGAGCCAGGCGGTCACCCTGATGGGCGTGGCCTGTGAGCAGGCGGTGACCGATGCCGAGTCCGTCACGGGCCTGGGCCATCGCCTGGGGGAGATCGCCAGCGCGGTGCAGAGCGTCACTGACACCCTGGCGCAGATCGCCACGGCGGTTGAGGAACAGGCAGCGACGGCGGATGAAGTGAGCGGCAATATCCAGCAGGTTGACCAGGCCGCCGGGCGCTTGCTCGACGGCGCGCGGGCGGTGAACCAGGCGGCGGATAGGTTGAGCAAGGGCAGCCGGGCGCTGAGCGACAACACGGCGCGGTTCCAGCTGGGTTGAGGGGCGGCCTACAGTGCAATGGATAGATGTTCTATCATGAGCATCTATTCATAAACGGTGAAGCAATGCCATGAGAGACCTGCCACCCACCTCGACATTGCGCGCCTTTGAGGTTGCCACACGCCACGCAACCTTCACTTCGGCTTCAGAAGAGTTGCATGTCACCCAGAGTGCCGTCAGCCATCAGCTCAAGCACCTTGAAGAACTCTGGGGATTGCAGTTGTTCCAGCGGGGCAAGTCACTCAGCCTGACGCCTGCCGGAGCAGCCCTTGCGCCGATCGTGCGCGAGTTTTTCATGAACCTTGAGGCGACACTCGCGGACCTGCGCGAGCAAAAGGGCAGGGTCCGGCTCAAGGTCAGTACCACCTATTCCTTCGCGCTGAAATGGCTGCTGCCCCGATTGCCGAGCCTGGCCCAACGGCACCCTGAAATATTGGTCACCCTGGACTCCAGCGACAAGATCATCAACTTCTCCAGTGCGGAGGCTGATGTTGCAATCCGCCTGGGCAACGGGAATTACCCGGCGCTGTATTCGGAGTTCCTGTTCCGCGAGCAGATTTTTCCGGTGGCCAGTCCCGATCTGTTGAAGCGCTTTGGCCGGCCACACACACCCGCCGAACTGCTGCGCTATCCCTTGCTGATGCGCGACGGCGCCGACCTGGTGCCGAAGTGGGAAGTCTGGTTCCAGCACGTCGGGCTCGCGATTGCGCCGCTCAAGGAAAGTGTCAGGTTTGCGGACACCAACATGACGATCGAGGCGGCCTTGCTCGGCCAGGGCATTGCATTGGCGCGCAGTGGGCATGTGGAGTCAGAGCTGAGCGATGGCAGCCTGGTGAGGCTGTTCGATGTGCCGTTCCCGTCACCGGTCGCTTATTACTTTGTCTGCCCCAAAGGCATCGAGTCCCAGCCGCATATCGTCAGCTTTCGTGATTGGCTGATGCAGGAAGCCGTAAACGCCGGACTGGCTTACGAATAAAGCATGAGGATTTGCTCATTCTTCAATGAGCAGACTTCGCTTCAGTTAAGGCGCCGGTTTGCTTAGGATGGGCGCATGCCTTATCCCATTATTCTCCTGGTCCTCTTCGCTGCCTTACTGCACGCCAGTTGGAATGCGCTGCTGCGTGGCGGCGCCGACCGGCTCTGGTCGATGACGGTCATGTGCCTGGCGGTCGCTATCGCCAGTGGCGGCGTTGCGGTGTTCCTGGACCCTCCGGCGCCAGCCAGCTGGTTTTATGTGGTGCTGTCAGCGGTGCTGCACGTGGGCTACAACCTGTTCCTGGTGCGCAGCTACAAAGTCGGAGACCTGGGGCAGACCTATCCGATTTCACGGGGCTCCTCGCCGGTGCTGATCACCCTGGGTGCCGCCGTGTTTGCCGGGGAGAGTGTCTCGGCCAGCTCGCTTCTGGGCATTGCCCTGGTGTCGGGCGGCATCATTTCCCTGGCGTTCAGGGGGCGCCGGCTCGCCGTTCCCAGCCTGCCATACGCCCTGGGCACCGGCTGTTTCATTGCCGCCTACAGCGTGACAGACGGCATCGGCGCGCGCCTGTCGGGTGCGCCGATGGCCTATACGGTGTGGATGTGCGCCTTGTGGGGCGTGTTGATGCCGGCGGTGTATATCGGCCTGCGGGGCCCGAAAAGTCTGTTCAGCCTGCGGCCCGGGTTTTTCACGGCCTTCGCCGGTGGGCTGGTGTCGCTCCTGGCCTACGGAATCATTATCTATGCCATGGCCGGTGCGCCCATGGGCGCGGTCTCGGCCTTGCGCGAGACCAGCGTGCTGTTTGCGGCACTGATCGGCTATTTCTTCCTGGGCGAGACACTGACGGTGCGCAAGGTGCTGGCGTGCGTGGTGATTGCCACGGGCACCATCCTGATCGGCTGACAGCAGGCAAAGCATTTTCCACCACCACATGAAGGTTCGCGCAATGGATACCGTCCCGCAGGCACCGCTGATTCTGATAACAGGTGGAAGTCGTGGCGTTGGCGCCGCCACCGCGCGGCTGGCCGCCGCACAAGGTTATGACGTGGCGATCAGCTTCGTTTCCGATGAGTCTGCCGCCCTCGCGGTGGTGGCGGATGTAGAAGCGGCAGGGCGCCGGGCGTTGGCCGTACGCGCGGACAGCGCAGACCCGGAGCAGGTCGTCCAGTTATTTGCGGCGATAGATCGGGCGTTCGGGCGCATCGATGTGCTGGTTAACAACGCCGGGATCAACGCATTGCAGTCCCGGGTCGAAGACTTGCCGTTCGAGCGGATGCAGCGGATTTTCGCGGTCAACGCGATCGGGCCGATGCTGTGTGCCCAGCAAGCGGTGAAGCGCATGTCGTTTCGTCACCAGGGGCGGGGTGGTGCCGTGATCAATATCTCGTCGGCATCCGCCCGGCTGGGCAGCCCCAACGAATATGTCGACTACGCCGCATCAAAGGGGGCTCTCGAGACCTTCACCATCGGGTTTGCCAAGGAAGTGGCCAGGGAGGGAATACGCGCCAACTGCATCCGCCCGGGGCATATCTACACCGACATTCACGCCAGTGGCGGGGAGCCAGGGCGGGTTGATCGCGTGAAGGATTCGATCCCCATGGGCCGCGGCGGTCAGCCTGAAGAAGTGGCTCGGGCGATCCTGTGGCTGGCAGGCGCCGAGGCGTCCTTCATCACCGGTACGTTCCTGGATGTCACCGGCGGGAAATGAGCAGCAGGGCGCGGCCTACCGAGGTTTCCCTCGGTAGGCCGCGCCCGGCATGCGTGCACTGGGTCAGCTGTTGAGCCTGACTTGCTCCTTCGCCAGTTTCACCACATTGTCCAGGGTAAAGCCGAACTTGGCCTGCAACTTGGACAGCGGTGCCGAGGCGCCAAAGCTGTTCATCACCACCTTGGCCCCGGTTTGCCCCACGTAGCGATCCCAACCCAACGGGCCGGCCTGTTCCACCACCAGTCGTGCCTTCACTGCGGGTGGCAGCACGCTGTCGCGGTAGGCCTGGTCCTGTTCTTCGAACAGTTCCCAGCTCGGCATCGACACCACTTGCGCCGCCACGCCCTCGGCCTTCAGTTGCTCATAGGCGTCTACCGCCAGGCTGACTTCACTGCCGGTGGCCATCAGGATCACCTGAGGCTTCTCGGCGCCGGCCAGCACATAAGCACCACGGGATGTACCCGTCGCCGCTGCGTATTTCGTGCGGTCCAGGGTCGGCAGGTTCTGCCGCGACAGCACCACGCAGGTTGGCCGATGGGTCTGGGCCAGGGCGATCTTCCAGGCTTCCAGGGTTTCATTCGCGTCGCCCGGGCGCAGGGTCAGCAAGCCCGGCGTCGCCCGCAGTTGGGTCAGGTGTTCGATGGGCTGGTGAGTGGGGCCGTCTTCGCCGACACCAATCGAGTCATGGGTAAACACGAACACCACCGGCAGCTCCATGATCGCCGCGAGGCGAATCGGCGGCTTCATGTAGTCGCTGAACACCAGGAAGGTCGAGGTATACGGCCGCAGGTACGACAGCGCCATGCCGTTGGCAATCGCGCCCATGGCATGTTCACGAATGCCGAAGTGCAGGTTGCGCCCGCCGTAGTTCTCGGCGCTGAAGCGCCCGGCGTCGTCGAACGTCAGGTTGGTCTTGGTGGACGGCGACAAGTCGGCCGAGCCCCCCAGCAGCCATGGGATCTGCTTGGCAAACGCATTCAACACCTCGCCACCGGCGGCACGGCTGGCGACGCCTTTGGCATCAGTGGCAAAGCTCGGCAGTTGCTCCTGCCAATGCTCGGGCATCTCGCCGGCACGCATGCGGCGCAGTTCATCGGCCAGTTCCGGTTCGTACTGTTCGAGGTGGGACAGGGTCTCAGTCCATTGCTCATACAGCGGCTTGCTGCGCTTGAGCAGTGCATCCCGCAGGACCGTGCGCGCTTCATCCGGCACCAGGAAGCTTGAGTCTTCGGGCCAGCCGTACGCGGCTTTGGTCAGGCGAATTTCTTCATCGCCCAAAGGCTCGCCATGGGCCGACGCGGTGTTGTGCTTGTGGGGCGAGCCATAGCCGATCACGCTGTCGACTACGATCAGCGTCGGTGCCCCAGTGTTTTTCTGGAACGTGCTCAGCGCGTCGCTCAGGGCCAGCAGGTTGTTCGCATCGGTGACGTGCAAGGTGTGCCAGCCATAAGCCTGGAAACGCTTGATCACGTCTTCGCTGAAGGCCAGTTCAGTGTGGCCTTCGATGCTGATGGTGTTGTTGTCGTAGATCCAGCACAGGTTCTCCAGCTTCAAGTGCCCGGCGATGGACGCGGCTTCGCTGCTGATGCCTTCCATCATGTCGCCGTCGCCGCACAGGGTGTAGACGTTGTAGTCGAACAGCACCTGGTCGTCACGGTTGAAACGCTTGGCCAGCCAACGCTCGGCCATGGCCATGCCGACGCTGTTGGCGCACCCCTGGCCGAGGGGGCCGGTGGTGGTTTCCACACCGGTGGTCATGCGGTATTCGGGGTGGCCGGGGGTTTTGGAGCTCATCTGCCGGAACTGCTTGATGTCGTCCAGGCTGATGGCCGGTTGGCCGGAGCGCTTGCCGTGGGCATCAATCTCCACCACACCGGCCAGGTGCAGCAGCGAATACAACAGCATCGAGGCATGGCCCACCGACAATACGAAACGGTCACGGTTGGGCCAGTCGGGGTGCTCGGGGTGATAACGCAGGAAGCGGCTCCACAAGGTGTAACCGACGGGCGCCAGGCCCATGGGCGTGCCGGGGTGGCCGGAGTTGGCCTTTTGCACAGCGTCCATGGCGAGGGTACGAATGGTGTTGATGCACTGGGTGTCGACAGCGTTGGCAGCGTGATTCATGGAACCTGTTCTCCATCGGGTGACGATCTACAGTGGAGGGCAGCGTGCGCCAAAGGTTTTATGAAATCGTCTGCCCCGCGACGAACGGGGACGCAAACGCGACAGGTTGATCTCAAACATGACAAGAGCCCGCCGGATGGGCTAGCTTCAAGGGGCATTCAGTCAATGATCAACTTGCGGAGGTACTCCATGCCAGTGAAACACGACCTGTATCAGGACCTGGGTTTGAGCAAGGAAGCTATTCATGAACGCAGGGCGAGCGATAACCGATTGGATTCGCTGCTCCACCAATACGACAGCGCCGACAAGGAGGTGCTGGAGCTTGAGTCCTCAAGCGGCGGTGACGAGGAGCTGGAGAAGCTGAAGAAGAAACGCCTGTTGATCAAAGACAAGATCGTCGAGCAGTTGGAGAAAGCCGCGGCCAAGTAAAATATTTGTTCAGAATTGCCTGAAAGACAGCGACCCCGTCGCTGCCTATCATGCCAACCGTTCGCCCGGCACTGGGGCTCTTAGACGGCGCATGGAATGCGCTGTGGCCGGGCGAACTCTCTCTTTCAAGCCAGCAGCGCGCGCTTGCATTCGTCAATCGAGCGCTGCTGGGTTTCACCGTACAACTTCAACTCGTCGATAGTCTGGCGACCCAAGGCCTTTTCAAACTCGGCCTGGTTGGAGTTGGCCGCGTAGTGACTCTGCGCCGCATCCCCCAGGTTCGACTGGAAAATCCCCGCCGCACTCACCGGCAGAAAATCTTCGTACACCAACGGCTCCACGTCCACGTGGCCGGCGGCGATCAGTTCGTCCAGGGTTTTAAACTTGTCCTGGGCGGCCAAGCCTTTCTCGGTTACGAAGTAGCGGAAGTACGCCAGCTCCTGCTCACGCATCTGCTGGTAATTATCGGGAAACGCCTGGAAGTGCTGCTCCATCAATTCGGTGTAGCGCCCGGCATTGGCCTCATTCGGAAACGCGCCCAATTCGTCCCGTGCGGCATTCAGCAATTGGTCGTACAGCGCGCGGCCCTTGGGGGTCAGCGCCACGCCGCGTTGTTCGATTTCACCAAAGCGCGCGCTGTGGCTGCCCTTGGCATCGGTAAAGGCAATGGCTTCATCCAGGGCCTTGAAGCTGGTCTGGCGCAGCAGTATCGGGCACTGGCGGCGGGGCGGGCCTTCGATCACCGCCTTGGGGGTGATGCCTTTGCCGGGCATTGCGGCCTGCACCTGGTCGATGTCCAGGGTGCGCGGTGTCAGGTGGTTGATGTGCGGGCCCTTGAAGGCGACCACGTCGGCGATCAGCCGGTGCTGGTCGCTCAGTTGCTGGTATTGCGCGGCCGTGACGGTGGCGGTGTGGTGCCAGCGGAAGGTTTCCAGGGCTTGCTGGATAAACTCTTCGGCATGGGCGGCGTCGAGGCCGCCGTCGGCTTCGGCTTGCTGGATCAACTCTAGGGCGCGTGGGGTGAAGATCGAACGCTTGGCCAGGGCTGACTGGGCGAAGGCCCGCAGTTCAGTATTTTCGATCAGTTCCAGACGCAGCAGTGAAGTGAACACTCGGAACGGGCTGGTTTGCAGGGCGCTTTCATGCACGGCGCGAAAGGCGGTGGAGTGCACCGGTACCCCGGCCGGCGTGAGGTCGTAATAGCCCACCGGCTGCATGCCCATCACCGCAAACAGGCGGCTGATGGTCGCCAGTTCTTCAGCGGTGCCCAGGCGGATGGCGCCGTGGCGCTCCCTGTCCAGGCGCTGGATTTCCCCGGTGCGCTTCAGTTGGTGCGCCAGCGCGGTGTCGGTTTCCAGCACCCGGGCATTGGTCTCGGCCACCAGTTCCATCAGTGCGCCATACAGCGGCACTTCATCGCGGTACATGTCGGACATGGCCTTGGAGAAGCCTTTGCGAATCTCGTCAGGGCTGACTGGGCGGGCGGCGGGCATAGAAAAATTCCTGGCGGCTATAGAGAGGAAAGGCACGGTTGCCTGATTTTGTTGGGCCTGCCGACGCCTTGCAAACGAAGATTCCTCTGGACTTCATTCTGCAAATGAATGAGCTGGATGACGTCAGCTTCACGTGCATCTCACCGTCGAAGGGCTCTACACTGGCCGTCACCTCTGAACGCGACGGAAGACTCGATGACGGCACAGCCTGCGACGAACATTCTGGAAACGATTGAAGGCCAGCGCCTGGCCAAACCTGACGGCGAACGCTGGCGTGACTGGGGCCCCTACCTGAGCGAACGGCAATGGGGCACGGTGCGCGAAGACTACAGCGCCGACGGCGATGCCTGGCGCTACTTCCCCCACGAACATGCCCGCAGCCGCGCCTACCGCTGGGGCGAGGATGGCCTGGCGGGCTTCAGCGACAAGGCCCAGCGCTGGTGCCTGGGCCTGGCGCTGTGGAACGAGCGCGACGCGATCATCAAGGAGCGCCTGTTCGGCCTGAACAACGCCGAGGGCAACCACGGCGAAGACGTCAAGGAACTGTACTTTTTCGTCGATGGCGTGCCGAGCCATGCCTACATGCGCATGCTCTACAAATACCCTCACGCGGCCTTTCCCTACGATGACCTGATCACCGAGAACGCCCGGCGTGGCCTGGGGGATGCCGAATACGAGATCCTCGATACCGGGGTTTTCGAAGACAACCGCTACTGCGACGTCACGGTGGAATACGCCAAGCACCAGCCCGATGACGTGTTCATGCGCATCACCGTGCACAACCGATCGGACCAGCCCACACGCTTGCAGGTGTTGCCGCACCTGTGGGCGCGCAACGACTGGAGTTGGACCCACGATGCCCCCAGGCCCGAGTTGCGCCTGGAGGGCGAACAGGTGGTGGCGCGGCACCATGAGCTGTTCGATCGCCACCTCAGTGCCTGGGGCCAGGACGGGGTGGAATGGCTGTTCTGCGAGAACGAAACCAACTACCCCAGGCTGGACGGGCAACCGGCGCCGGGGCCGTTCAAGGACGGGATCAACGACTATGTGACCACGGGGGCGCAAGCAGCGATTCGCCGGGATGCGGGTACCAAGGTGGCTGCGCGTTTCATCCTCGAGCTGGCGGGCCAGGAAAGCAAAACCCTGTACCTGCGCTTCGCCCCGGTGGAGGCGCCGTGGATCAATGCGCGCAAGCTATTCGAAGAGCGCCGCCAGGAGACCGATGACTTTTACGCGGCGCTGCAACAGGGCATCGCCGATGAAGACGCACGCAATGTGCAGCGCCAGGCCCTGGCCGGGTTGCTGTGGTCCAAGCAGCTGTACTACTTCGACGTGAATCAATGGCTCGACGGCGACCCGGCCCAGCCCGCGCCGCCGCCCGAGCGTTTGCATATCCGCAATACCCATTGGCGGCACTTGTCGAATTTCGACATTCTCTCGATGCCCGACACCTGGGAGTACCCGTGGTATGCCTCCTGGGACCAGGGGTTCCAGGCGGTAGCCGTTGCCCTGATCGACCCCGGTTATGCCAAGCAGCAACTGTTGCTGTTGGTGAAAGACCGCTTCATGCACCCCAACGGTCAGTTGCCGGCCTACGAGTGGCGTTTCGACGACGCCAACCCGCCGGTGCATGCCTGGGCCAGTTGGCGGGTGTATCAGCAGGACAAGGCGCTGAATGGCGTGGGCGACATGGATTTCCTCGAGCGGATCTTCCACAAGCTGCTGCTGAATTTCTCGTGGTGGGTTAACCGCAAGGACGCCGAGGGCCGCAACCTGTTCCAGGGTGGGTTTCTCGGGCTGGACAACATTGCGCTGTTTGATCGCTCGGCTGATTTGCCGCCGGGTTATCAGTTGGACCAGGCGGACGGCACAGCGTGGGTTGCGGCGTACGCGCTGGACCTGATGCGTATCGGTCTGGAGTTGGCCAAACGCAACGTGGTGTATGTGGATATCGCGGTGAAGTTCTTTGAGCACTTCCTGTATATCGCCGGGGCGATCAACCGCGTCGACAATGGCGATGAAGGCTTATGGGATGAGCAGGATCAGTTTTTCTATGACGTGCTGCATCGGCCTGGCGGTGAAAGCGAACCGGTGCGCCTGCGCTCCATCGTCGGCCTGATGCCGTTGTTTGCGGTGCTGGTGCTGGAGCAGCGCGAGCACGAAGGGTTGGAGGGGTTGCGCGAGCGATTGCTGGGTTTTATGAAACACCGGCCGGACCTGGCCAAGCTGGTGTCGCGCTGGAACGAGCCGGGGCAGGGTAATCGCCTGCTGCTGGCGCTGTTGCGGGGGGAGCGGACCAAGGATTTGCTGCGGCGGATGCTGGATGAGTCGGAGTTTCTCTCCACCTTTGGGGTGCGGTCGCTGTCGAAAGCGTTCGCCGAGGAACCGCTGGCGCTGAAGATGAATGGCAATACCCTGTGTGCCCGCTATGAGCCGGCGGAGTCGGATTCGCGGCTGTACGGCGGTAACTCCAATTGGCGCGGGCCGTTGTGGATGCCGGTCAACTACATGCTGATCGAATCGTTGCGGGAGTTTCACCGCTACTACGCGGATAATTTCTCGGTGGAGTATCCGGCGGGGAGTGGGTATCTGGCGTCGTTGGAGGAGGTTGCGCAGGGGCTGAGCCAGCGGTTGACGAGCCTGTTTCTGAGGGATGAGAACGGTTCAAGGCCGTCGATGGTGGGGTATGCACAGTTGGAGGCGGACCCGGCGAGCCGCGACCTGGTGTTGTTCCATGAGTATTTTCATGGCGAGACCGGGCGGGGGTTGGGGGCTTCGCATCAGACAGGGTGGAGTGCGTTGGTGGCGCTGTTGTTGCAGCCAAAAACCTGAAAACAGCACAATCAAAATGTGGGAGCGGGCTTGCCAGGGTTGCCCTGATCAGGCCGGGAACAGCTCGCTCAATTTCATGGCCAGCATCATGTCGCCTTCAGTGCGCAGTTTGCCGCCCATGAATGCCTGCATGCCGTCGGTGGAGCCGTCAACGATGCCTTTCATGGTTTCGCCGTCCATCACCAGGGTGACTTGGGCGTCCGGGTTTTCACCTTCCAGCAGTTCGCAGGTGTTGTTTTTCACAACCAGCGAGAAGTTCTGGGTGTCGTCGATACGGAAACCGAACACCAGGTCCAGGCCGTCGGCAGCGGCTGGGTTGAATTTGGCTTTCATTGCTTCTACGGCTTTAGCTACGTCAGTCATGGTTTCGATCCTTTTATGGTGAGTCCAGTGACCTTGGGGTCACGGTTGGCCGCAATTCATCGGAAAGTGATGAGCTGCGGCGCCTTCAACAGTTGCAAGTGGGTATGGCTGTTGAAGGAAGCCAGTGCCACCTCGCGACCACGGAATTTCAGCTGGTTGAGCGAGGTGTTAACAATTTGCCAGTTCAGTTCGAAGGCCTGTGCGGCAGGCATTCGGGTAATCAGGTGGAGCAGGGCCGTAATGGTGCCGCCGGAGGTGAACACGGCGATCTTGTCACGGTTGTCGGCGGCTTCGAGGATGCGTTGCAGGCCACCCTGAACACGTTCGACAAATCCCAGCCAGCTTTCCAGGCCCGGCGGGTCGTAGGTGCCGGCCAGCCAGCGTTCGATGATCAGGGAAAAGATGCGCTGGAATTCGCCACGGTTTTGCGCGGCGTTGCGCAGGATATGCAGGGCTTCGGGTTCGCTGTGCAGCAGGTCCGGGAGCAGGGCGCGGATGATCGCCTCGGCGTCGAACTCGTTGAACGCGCTGTCGATTTCCAGCGTGGGTACCGGCAGGCCGAGGGCGCTGTATTGTTCGAAGGCGGCGGTAGCAGTGTGCTGCTGGCGGCGCAGGTCGCCCGACACGCAGCGGTCGAAGCCCAGGCCCAGTTCCGCCAGGTGGCGGCCAAGCACTTGCGCCTGTTGCACACCGATGGGCGACAGCACGTCGTAGTCGTCTGCACCGAAGGAGGCCTGGCCATGTCGAATCAGGTAGATGCTGCCCACGTCCGTTTTCCCGGTACGTTGAAAGTCTGGCGAGGTTATGAGGATGCCGGGAAGCTGTCAATGAAAAAACATACGCTTGTTTTAAAAGGTCGTTAGAGGCCCGCTGCTGGCGGTTTGATCACTGGCCCCATGGCGGTGGCGTCGGTATGCTTGGGCAATCCGCGCCTGGCGCACTGCACTTGTAAGGAGTCACATGGATTTTCTGGCCGAGTACGCTACTTTCCTGGCTAAAACCGTCACCCTGGTCGTCGCTATCCTGGTGGTGCTGATCAGTTTCGCCGCACTGCGCAGCAAAGGCCGCCGCAAAGCTGCCGGCCAGTTGCAGGTCAGCAAGCTCAATGACTTCTACAAGGGTTTGCGTGAGCGCCTGGAGCAGACCCTGCTCGACAAGGACCAGCTCAAGGCCCTGCGCAAGTCTGAAGGCAAGGCCGAAAAGAAGAAGGGCAAGAAGAAGCCAGAAGCCAAGCCACGGGTGTTCGTGCTGGATTTCGACGGCGACATCAAGGCCTCGGCCACTGAAAGCCTGCGCCATGAAATCACGGCACTGCTGAGCCTGGCCACACCCAAGGACGAAGTGGTGCTGCGCCTTGAAAGCGGCGGCGGCATGGTTCACAGCTACGGCCTGGCGTCGTCGCAGCTGGCGCGTATCCGCGAGGCGGGCGTGCCGTTGACCGTGTGCATCGACAAGGTCGCGGCCAGCGGCGGCTACATGATGGCGTGCATCGGCGAGAAGATCATCAGCGCACCGTTTGCCATCCTTGGCTCGATTGGCGTGGTGGCGCAGTTGCCCAACGTCAACCGCCTGCTGAAGAAGCACGACATCGACTTCGAAGTGCTGACCGCCGGTGAATACAAACGCACCCTGACCGTGTTTGGCGAAAACACCGAGAAGGGCCGCGAGAAGTTCCAGGAAGACCTGGACATCACCCATCAACTGTTCAAGAACTTCGTGTCGCGCTACCGCCCGCAGCTGGCGATTGATGACGTGGCCACCGGCGAAGTCTGGCTGGGTGTCGCGGCGCTGGACAAGCAACTGGTGGACCAGCTGCAAACCAGCGACGAATACCTGGCGACCAAGGCCAAGACCGCCGAGGTGTTCCACCTGCACTATGCCGAGCGTAAAAGCCTGCAGGAGCGGGTGGGCCTGGCGGCCAGCGGTTCGGTAGACCGGGTGCTGCTGACTTGGTGGAGTCGCCTGACCCAGCAGCGTTTCTGGTAACAATTCCAGCTGACGTTCGAAGATCAAAATGTGGGAGCGGCGGTGCGACGATTCGACTTGCTCGCGAATGCGGTGGATCAGTCACAGATGTATTGACTGACCCACCGCATTCGCGAGCAAGCCCGCTCCCACATTGGGTCGTGGTGGTCGCATTATCGAGTCAGTAAAGAGGCCTGCGGCACCGCCGGTATGGGATGCCGCATCAACGATCCCACCACCAACGCCCCCAGCAAACCCAACAACCCCGCCACCCATAGCACCACGCTGAACCCGCCGACGAACGCCTGCCGCGCCAGTGGCTGCACCGTGTCCCGCGCGGACTCGGGCAGCAACGCCATGGCCGCTGGCATATCGCCAGCCACTACCCGTGAAGCAATCCCTGCCGCCTGTTCCTGCCACTGGGAGCCGATGCTCGTGTGCAGCAACTGTTCGCTATGGCTGCTCAACAACGCCCCATACACCCCGATCGCCAACATGATCGCGCTGAAGCGCATGGTGGTGCTCATGCCCGACGCCATCCCCGCGCGGTCCCGTGGCACGCAGGCCATGATGTTTTTCTGCGTATCGCCATTGAGCAATCCCGCGCCGGCCCCCGTGACGGCAATCGCCAGGGCGAACGGCAGATAACCACCGATATTGACCGCCCAGGCACTCAGCAGGTTGCCGCACCCCACCAACGCCAGCCCTGTCGCCATCAGAGTGGCCGGGGCAAAGCGGCCGGCCAGGCGTGCGCCTATCCGCGGACAAATCAACATGGTCAAGGCAAACGGCAACATGCCCAGCCCGGAGGCAATCGCGGAGAAGCCCAGGCCGTTTTGCAGGTAGAACGGCAGCAGCGTCATCATCACCTGGGCACAGCCGGCGTAGGCGAACATCCCCAGCAGTGCACCGATAAAGCGCGGGTGCCTGAACAGTTGCAGGTCGACCATGGGCCGCTGTTGCAGGCGTTCGGCGAGTACAAAAACACCCAGCAACGCAGCGCCTCCCAGCAGCCGCGCGTAAGTCAGCGGGTTGTCCCAGCCGATACGGTTGGCTTCGATCAAACCCCAGATCAGGCACAGCAGGCTGGCACTGAAACTCAGGCTGCCCCAAGGGTCGAGCCTTGCAGCCTGGGCATCGCGGGATTCCGGAATCGCGCGCAGCACCAGTCCCATCAGCACCAGGCCGACCGGCAAATTCAGATAGAAAATCCAGCGCCAGCCCAGGTATTGGGTAATCAACCCGCCGAGGGTCGGCGCGGCGGTCATCGCCACGCCCATGCACGCGCCCCAGAAGGCCCAGGCCTTGGCGCGTTCCACTTCGTCATGGAAGGTATGGCCGATGGAGGCCAGGGCCGAGGTCAGCAGCAGCGCTGCGCCGACACCTTTGACGGCGCGAGCGATATCCAGGAACAACGCATTCGGCGCCGCACCGCAGCCGAGGGAGGCGAGGATGAAAATACCCAGGCCCCAGACCAGGGTCTTCTTGCGGCCAAAGCGGTCGGCAATGCTTCCAGCCGGCAATAACAGGGCGGCGAAGGCCAGCATATAAGCGCTGACCACCCATTCGATATCGGCAAAATTCGCCCCCAGGTCCCGGGCGATGCTCGGCAGGGTCACGGCGACGATATTGGTGTCGAGCACGATCAGCGAACAGACCCCGGAGGCGGTCAGCAGCGTCAGGCGCGGGCTGACCTTGCTCATGGCTGCACCGAAGCCACCGCCGCGAGGGCGATCTCGTCATCGTGGGCCGGAGTATCTGCGCTGATGCCGATGGCGCCCACTACCTGGCCTTCAAGGATGATTGGCTGGGCGCCCTTCATCATCAACAGGCCGGCGGTGATGGCTGCCGGGCGGCCATTGTTGATGGCGTTTTCCAGGTCCCCGGACGGCCGCTTGAAGAGCGCTGAAGTGCGCGCCTTGCCTTGGGCCAGCTCGATACCGGCCACCACGGGAGCGCCATCCATGCGCAGCGTCAGGATCGGCCAGCCACCGTCATCGACGATGGCCACGGCGCAGGGCCAGCCCTTGTCGGCGGCGACCTTGCGCGCGTGTGCGGCGATCTGCTGGGCCGTTGCCAGGCTCAGGATTGCCTTGTGGGCAATGCTTGCCGGGGCTTCTGCGGCCAGCGCTGCGGGCACGGTGCAAAGACCGACAAGCACCAGGACCAATGATTTGACGAACATGGGAAAGCCTCTCTACTGTGAACGTACCGCGAGCTTATCCCCGGCAGGTGGCGTCCTTGTTAGGCGCCATACAGAACTTCATTACCTTTGAGCTAATCCTGTGATGGAAATACGTCATTTCCGCTACTTCCTGGCGGTTGCCCGGCAACGCAATTTCACCCGTGCTGCCGAACAGCTGGGTATCGCGCCGCCGACCCTGAGCCGGCAGATCCAGGACATGGAAACCACCCTCGGTACGCGCTTGTTTATCCGCCGCCAGCGCGAGGTCAGCCTGACCGAGGCGGGCGCGGCCTTGCTGATCGAGGCAGAGGCCACCGTGCGCCAGTTCGAGTTTGCCCAACGCAATGCCCAGCGCGCCGGGCGCGGCGAAATCGGTCATATCGAACTGGGTTATGTGGCGTCGGCGGTGTATTCGGGGTTGTTGCAGCGCCAGGTGCAGTCGTTCTGCGCGGACTGCCCGGACGTGAGCCTCAGCGTGCGTGAGAGCCCCATGGCGGCGTTGCCGGGGCTGGTGGCGGAGGGGCGTTTCGACATTGGCTACATTCGTTCGCCGATGACCTTGCCTGATGGGGTCGAAGCGGTGCGGTTGAGCAGTGAAGGGTTTGTACTGGCGTTGCCCCAGGATTCGTGGCTGCTGGGGTTGAAGGCAATCAGTTGCGAGCACCTGCAGAACGAGACGTTTATCTTGCCCGAGCAGATCAGCGGCACGCTGCACGTGGCGGCGCAGGGTGGTTATGCGCCGCGACTGGGGCCGCAGCCAGGTGGGTTGGTGGCGGTGATTGCGTTGGTGTCACTGGGGCAGGGCGTGGCGGTGGTGCCGGAGTCGGTGGTGGGGCATGTGAGCTTGCCGAATGTCGTGTACCGCAGCATTGAAGGCAGCGAGGCGTCGTCCTGGTTGTCGCTGATTTACCGGCGCTTTGAAAAGGCGCCGGCGGTGGCGCGGTATATAGAGCAGGTGAAGCAGGTAGCCAGGTTGAAGGTTTGATCGCGGCGGGTTAGGTGCTTGACGGGTTAAGTGTGTTGCTGCCTTCGCGAGCAAGCCCGCTCCCACATTCGACGGCATTCCAAAGATGGAACTCGGTCGAATGTGGGAGCGGGCTTGCTCGCGAAGGGGTCATTTCAAGCACTACACCAACCGCGGTTGAACCGAATCCGCCAATCGCGTCAGTATCAAGCAGCACGATACCGCTCCGGCATCCAGTACACCCAGTGAGCGCTCGCCCAGGCGGCTGGCACGCCCAATCTTCGCCACCAGATCCCTGGTGGAATCCCGCCCCCGCGAAGCAGCACGTTTCATCGCCTCCAGCGCATCGCTGAATGACGCTCCTGACCCATGGGCCTGTTCAAACGCCTCCACCGCCGGAATCAAGGTGTCCATCAAACACTTGTCACCCACGCCGGCTTCGGTGATGTCCTGCAACGAGGTCAGCCCGCCCCGCAGCAAATGTGCAAAGGTCGCCGCGTCAATCTGTTCGCTGCCGCGCACCTCATCCGCCATGCCGATAAACAGGCTGCCATACAGCGGCCCCATGGAGCCGCCGATGCCTTCCATCAGGCTCAGTGTCAACTCATCCAGGGCTTCGGCCAGGGTCAGCTGGCGGCCTTCAATCGTGCGCCCGCAATGGGCAAATCCCTTGGCCATGTTGATGCCATGGTCGCCATCGCCAATGGCGCCGTCGACTTCGCTCAGGTACTCGCGGTTGGCAACGATCACGCTCACCAGGTCGGCGACGATGGCGCTGCCGTCGTGGGTGGAGAAATGCTGGCTCATGGTTTATTCCGCCTGGGTCATGCCGATGGAGCGGCAGGGTTGGTCGATCAGGGATTTCAGCTCGGCGTCCAGGCCCAGCAAGGTCAGGGTCACGCCCATCATTTCCAGGGAGGTGAAGTAGTTGCCCACGTAGCAGCGGTGAATCTTCAAGCCCCTGGCTTGCAGCTGACGTTCAACCTCGGCGTAGAAAATGTAAAGTTCCATCACCGGCGTCGCACCCAGGCCCGAGACCAGCACCACCACGCTGTCGTCCTGGCTGAAGTCGCGGTCGGCGAGGATCGGCGCGAGCATGCGGGCCGCCATGGCCTCGGCGGATTCGATCGGGATGACTTCAATGCCAGGCTCGCCGTGATGGCCGATGCCCAATTCCATCTGCCCGTCGGGAATCTGGAAGTTCGGCTTGCCCACCGCTGCGATGGTGCAGGGCGTGAGGCCGATGCCGATGGAGCGGCAGTTGTCGACTGCCTTCTGGGCAACACGAATCACCCCGTCCAGGTCGTAATGCTGGGCCGCGGCTGCACCGCCGACCTTCCACATGAAGATCTCGCCTGCCACGCCGCGACGCTTGGCGATGTCGGCCTTGGGCGCCGAGGCCACGTCGTCGTTGGCGACCACGGTGCGGATGCGCATGTCCTTGCTGGCGGCCATCTTCATCGCCAGCTTCACGTTCATGTTGTCGCCGGCATAGTTGCCGTACAGGCACGCCACGCCGGCGCCGTGGTCGGCGGCACGGAAGGCGTCGAAGAAGCTTTTGGCGGTGGGCGAGGAGAAGATTTCGCCGACGGCCACAGCGTCCACCAGGCCCGGGCCGACATAGCCAAGGAACGCCGGTTCATGGCCGGAGCCGCCGCCGGTCACGATGCCCACGCGGCCCTGTGGTGACGGCTTGGCCTTGCCGATCACCCGGGGATTGGTTTCGTATTGGCGCAGCTCGGGGTGCGCGACCAGAATACCCCGCAGCATGTCCTCGACCACCTGGTCGGGATCGTTTATCACTCGATTCATAACGCGGTTTCCTGTTTTTGTTTTGATCAACTGTAGGAGCGAGCTTGCTCGCGAAAAACCAGAGAGCGCCGCGTTGATTCAGGACGCGAGCATTATCGTTAATGACTTTCGCGAGCAAGCTCGCGCCTACAGTAAAAGCGGTTTTGGCGTGTTTCAGGGTTCCAGCACGACTTTAAGCGACTTGTCCCCGCGCTCCATCACCGCAAACGCTTCCTTGAAGTCCGCCAGGGCAAACTTGTGGGTCACCACGTCGCGCATGTCGATCTTGCGGTTGCCGATAAAGTCGATGGCGCGCGGGTACATGTACGGGCCGAGGTGCGAGCCCAGCACGTCCAGTTCCTTGCGGTCACCGATGATCGACCAGTCCACCGTGGCCTCGTCGTTGAACACGCTGAATTCCACGAAGCGCCCCAGCTTGCGCAGCATCGCCAGGCCCTGGTTCACCGCCTTGTGGTGCCCGGTGGCTTCGATGTAAATGTCGCAACCGTAGCCGTCGGTGATCTCGCGAATCTTCGCCATCACGTCGACTTCGGCCGGGTTCCACACTTCGTCCGCGCCCATGCGCAGGGCGAGGGCGGCGCGTTCGGGTTTCATGTCGAGCACGATGAGTTTTTTCGGGTTGCGCATGCGCACCGCACCGATGATCCCCAGGCCCAGGGTGCCGGCGCCGGCCACCACCACGATGTCGTCGAAATCCACATTCGCCCGTTCCGCCGCGTGCAGCGAACAGGCCAGGGGTTCGATCAGGATGGCTTCATCCGGGGCAATCGAGTCCGGTACTTTGTGGATGATGCCTTCCTTGGTGAAGATCATGTACTGGGCCATGGCGCCCTGGACGTTGTTCTGGAAGCCGTACAAGTCGTGTTTCTGGCACATCCAGTACTGGCCGTGGTTGCAGAAGCGGCAGCCCCAGCACGGCACGATCTGTTCGGAAATCACCCGGTCGCCGACCTTCACCCCGCGCTTTTCCGCGCCGGGGCCGAGGGCGACCACGCGGCAGACAAACTCGTGGCCGGGAATCATTGGTGGCTTCACGTAGCGCGGCTGCTCGGCGTCGCCCCAGAATGAGGGCGCGCCGCGGTAGGTCTTGATGTCGCCCATGCAGATGCCGCACAGCTCGACCTTGGTGAGGATCTCGTCGGGGCCGGGCGTCGGCACATCGACGGTCTCCAGGCGATAGTCTTCGGGGCCGTGACAGACCACGGCCTGCATGGTTTTCGGAATGACGGGGGACAGTTGTTCGGCAGTGCGTTCGGTAACGGTAGACATGACGATAAACCTCACGACAAAAGATCAATTACTGGATGCTGTAGCCACCGTCGATCACCACGTTTTCCCCGGTGATCATCTGTGCGGCGTCGCTGAGCAGGTACAACGCCAGCCCGGCGATTTCTTCCGGCTGGGCAAAGCGGCCCGCCGGGATCTGCAATTTGGCCCGTTCCCCCAGCTCGCCCGCCCAGGCCTTTTTGCCGAGGGCGGTTTCGACGATGGTCGGGGAGATGGCGTTGACGTTGATATGCGGCGCCCATTCCATGGCGAGCACCTTGGTCATGCCGACCACGGCGGCCTTGCTGGCGCAGTAGGCGACGTGACGGTCCAGGCCGATCACCGCCGCTTGGGAGGCGAGGTTGACGATGCGCCCGCTGCCCTGGGCAAGCATGTGCCTGGCGCAGGCCTGGGCCACGAAGAAACTGGCCTTGAGGTTGATGTCGAGAGTGGTGTCCCAGGCGTTTTCACTGACGTCCAGGGCCTTGTCCAGCAGGGCCACGCCGGCGCTGTTGACCAGATAATCCAGGCGTTTGAAGTGATCGAATATGTAATCGACGGTGCTGTGCACCTGGTCGAGTTGGCGCAGGTCCACGGCGATGCCGATGTTCCCGGCGCCGAGGCTGGCGGCGACTTCGACCACGGCCGGGTCGCGGTCCAGCAGGGCCACCCGCGCGCCGCGTTCCACCAACAGGCTGGCACAAGCCAGACCGATCCCGGCGGCCCCGCCGGTGATCACGGCGCAGCGGCCGGTGAGGTCGAAGGCTTGATTCCAGAATCCAGACATGAACATGACTCCATTTTTCAGATCGGTGGAGATCCAATGTGGGAGCGGGCTTGCTCGCGAAAGCGGTGTATCAGGTGGCACATCTGTTGAATGATCCACCGCTTTCGCGAGCAAGCCCGCTCCCACACTTGACCGGGTTTTAAGTCAAAACTTACTTCGTGCCGCTCACCTGCTGATACAGCGCATCCGCATTCGCATTGGTCACCGGCACCCACGGCAGGATGTAGTTCCTGGCGGTACCGTCACCCCATTTCACGTCCTTGCCATAACGTTCCCAGATCACCGACTGCGGCTTGTAATCCTTGCCGGCCAGCGCCCGCAGCGCCACATCCAGCGCGCCTTGAGACTGGGCCTGGGCGTCCTGCAGGAAAGTGGTCACTTCATCTTTCTTCGCCGCCTGGATCGCATCCGGCATGCCGTCGATGGATGTCACCGGCACATCCTTGGACGTCAGCCCATGGGACTTCAACGCCTGCACCGCACCGAGGGCCATGTCATCGTTTTGCGCGATCACCCCGTTGATGCCCTTGGGGTGTGCGTTCAGCCAGTCTTCGGTCAGGGCCAGGGCCTGGGCGCGGTCCCAGTTGGCGGTTTTCTTCTCGATGATCTTGATGTCCGGGTGCTTGCCCAGTACTTCCATCTCGCCCTTTTCGCGGTCGATCTGCGCCGACTGGCCAATCGGGCCCTGGATGATCACCACGTTGCCGCGGCCCTTGAGTTTGTCGACCATGGCCTGGGCCTGCAGGCGACCGCCTTCCACGTCATCGTTGCCAACATAAGGCACGTTGGCGTCCGCCACCTTGGTGTTGGAGGCGATCACCACCACGTCATTGCTCATGGCGGCCTTCACGGTGCCGACGCCGGCCTTGGTGTCGATCGGCACAAACAGGATCGCGTCGTAGTGCTGGGTCACCATGTTTTCAATCTGGTTGTTCTGGGTCAGTGCGTCATAGTTGCCGTCGAACACGGTCAACTGCACGGTGCCGTCCTTGACTGCGGGGTGTTCCTTCAGCTCGCGCACCCAGTTCTGCATGAACTGGCCCTTGAGCCCGTACACGGCGGCGCCGATCTTGTAGGTCTTGCCATCGGCGGCCAGGGTGACACTGCTGGCGAGCAGGGAGAGTGCCGCGACGGCGGCCAAAGTCGTACCAGGTTTCATGAGAGAACTCCGTTATTGTTGTAGTGGTAGTTTTCAGAACTAGCGTTTCTTCTTGCGCCACACGTCAATCAGCACTGCGAACACGATGATCAGGCCCTTGGCGACCTGCTGGTAATAGGAGGACACGCCGAGCAGGTTCAGGCCGTTGTTGATCACGCCGATCAGCAATGCGCCAAACAGCGTGCCGACAATCGTGCCGGTACCGCCCGACAGGCTGGTGCCGCCGATTACCACGGCGGCAATCGCATCCAGCTCATACGAGGTGCCGGCCTGGGGCAGGGCAGAGGTGGTGCGCGCCGACAGCACCACACCGGCCAGCCCGGCGAGCAGGCCCGAGACCACGTACACCGAAAACATCACCTTGCGCACGCCGATCCCGGAGGTGCGCGCGCTCTTCTCGTTGCCACCCACCGCGTACACATAACGGCCGTAGGTGGTGTAGCGCAGCACCATCCAGAAGATCAGCGCGACCACGGCGAAGATCACGATGGGCACACCGATCGGGCCGATCTTGCCAATACCCAGCGCCAGGTAGGCGTCGGGCAGGTCAGTGATCGGGCTGCCGTCGTTCAAGATGAAGGTCATGCCCCGGGCAATGCTCAACATGCCCAAGGTCGCGACAAAGGGCGGGATCGACAGGTTGGCCACCATAAAGCCGTTCACCACTCCGAGCATCGCCCCGGCGAACATCCCGGCGCTGACCGCCGCCAGCACGCCATACCCCTGGGTCGCGACCATGGCGCTGCACAGCCCGGCAAAGGCCAGGATCGAGCCCACCGACAGGTCGATGCCCTTGGTGAGGATCACGTAGGTCATGCCTACGGCGAGGATCCCGTTGATCGAGGTCTGGCGCAGGATGTCCATCCAGTTGCGCCAGGTCATGAAGTATTCGCTGGCGAAGGCCATCACCAGGCACAGCAGGATGAACACCAGCGGCAGGCCGAAGCGGTCGAGGGACAGGCGCAGGCGACTGCGGGGTGCGGTCGTGACGGGGGCGGCTGCAGGTGTAGAAAGTGATTTGGCATTCATGAGGCAAGACTCAACAAGGCTTCCTGGGAAAGGGCGGTATCGCTGCTGATGGTCACCAGCCTTCCGCCTTTGAACACGGCAATACGGTCACTCAGGTGCAGCAATTCCGGGGCTTCGGACGACACCACAATTGCCGCGCCGCCGGCGCGCACGAACTGGTCCAGCAGGTGATAGATCTCCTGCTTGGCGCCTTCGTCGATGCCCCGGGTCGGCTCATCGCACAGCAGGCAGATCGGCTGGGTCGACAGGCATTTGGCGAGCACTACTTTCTGCTGGTTACCGCCGCTCATGGATTCCACCGGCAGGTCCAGGGAGGTGGTCTTGATCTGCAGGCGCTTGACCATGTCCTGGGCCAGTTGGTTTTCCTTGCGGGCATTGATCAGCGACCAGCTCGACAGCTGCTTGTACGCCGACAATGCGATGTTCGAGAGGATGCTGCCGCTGAGCACCAGGCCGCTGTCCTTGCGGTCTTCGGTGACCAGTGACATGCCGGCCTGGATCGTTGCCTTGGGCAGGCCGATGGGCATCGGTTTGCCTTGCAGGGTCACGCTGCCGGAGTCCGGCGTGGTGAGGCCGTAGATGCAGTTGAGGAATTCACTGCGGCCCGAGCCCATCAGCCCGTAGATGCCGAGAATTTCGCCCTGGCGCAGTTGCAGGCTGATGTCCTGGAACTCGCCGGCGCGGCTCAGGCTGTCGACGTCCAGGCAGCATTCGGCGGCGCATTCGCGGCCGACCTTGTGGTCGATGCGGGTCAGTTCCTGGCCGACGATGCCGCGCACCAGGTGGGCGCGGTCGATATCGGCCATGCGCCCGGTCTCAACGAAGGCGCCGTCGCGAAAGATGCTGTAGTCGTCGGCGATTTGCGCCAGTTCGCTGAGACGATGCGACACATAGATGATGCCGGCACCACGGGCGGTGAGGCGGCGGATGGCCTTGAACAGGGTTTCGGCCTCGCGCTCGCCGATGGCCGAGGTGGGCTCGTCCATGATCATCACCTGGCAGTCGTGGCTGAATGCCTTGGCGATCTCCACCAGCTGGATCTGCGCCACGCTCAGGCGATGCATGGGGCTGGTGGCGTCGACGTCGAACTCCAGGCCTTCCAGCAGTTCGCGAGTGCGCCGGTTGAGCTCCTTGCTGTCGACGATGCAGCCGGCGCGGCGCGGTTCGCGGCCCAGCCAGATGTTTTCGGCGACGGTCATGTAGGGGATGGGTTCCAGCTCCTGGGTGATCATCGCGATCCCCGCCGCGAGTGCTTCGCTGGGGCGGTTGAATTGAACGGGGGAGCCGTTGAGCAGGATGGTCCCGGCGTCACGCTGGGTGATGCCCATCAGGATGCTCAGGAAAGTCGATTTGCCTGCGCCATTGCCGCCGCACAGGGCGTGGACGCTGCCGGCCCGCAGAGAGAGGCGCCCCTCACGCAGGGCAGGAATCCCGGCGTAAGCCTTGGCGACGTGTTCAGCCTGGAGCAGTAATGGCGTGGCCATCGGCGTGTCCTCGTGCTGTGAATTCTTATTAGGTCGCACAGTCATGTTTCGCTGTGAGCATATGTGTATCAAATGAAATTCTGATCAGTCAATCTCTTTCACTGAAAAGTTGTAAATGGATGGATTTGCGCAAAGTAAGCCGGTTTAGAGGGCTTTGACTGGAAGGTCAGCTAAATCCTGCTTGACAGGGCGACTGGAATATCCGAGAAATGACTGAGCTAAATTTCACCGAGTGATCATATGATCACTCTCCAGCACCCAAAACGGCAGCGGAGCCAAACGCCATGAACACACCTTTCCCGGTGGCTATCGGATGCAATGAAGCGGGTTATGAGCTCAAAGAACTGTTGAAGCGCCATATCGAGGCGCTGGGTTACCCGGTGACGGACTTCGGCACCCATTCCACGGCGCCGGTGCTGTACCCGGACATTGCCCTGGCGGTGGCCACGGCGATCAATGCCGGCGAGCAACGCTTGGGCGTGCTGGTGTGCGGCACTGGTATCGGCATGGCCATCTCGGCCAACAAAGTCCTGGGGATTCGTGCGGCCCAGGCCCATGACACCTATTCGGCGGAGCGGGCACGCAAGAGCAACGATGCGCAGATCCTGTCCATCGGTGCACGGGTGATCGGCGCGGAACTGGCCAAGAGCATCGTCAAGTCGTTCCTGGAGTCGGAGTTCGAAGCCGCGCGGTCCGGGGCCAAGGTCGACCGCATCAACGCGATCGAGCGTGACGGGCATCAGTAGTGGACGGAACGGGGCAAGAGTCGGGAGAATGCGCCTTTGACACCGAAACGGAAGCCCGTGCCCATGAGTGACAGTACCCAGCGCATCGCCAGCGACATCGACCTGATGACCGAAGTGGCAATGCTCTATTACCTTGAGAACGTCACTCAGGAAGCCATCGCCAAGCGCTTCGACCTGTCCCGGGCAAAAGTCAGCCGCCTGCTCAAACGCGCACGGGATGAAGGGATTGTCGAGGTGCGGGTGTTGCAGCACCCGGCGATGAACAACGAGCTGGAACAGGCGCTGGTGGAGCGCTTCCAGCTGGACCGCGCGTTGATTGCGGTCGACCACAGCGACCCGGACACCCAGCGCTCGGCGGTGGCGAGCCTGGTGGCCAACTACCTGAACAAAACCCTCAGCGACGGGATGATCGTCGCGGTTGGCATGGGGCGTAATGTTGGTGCGGTGGCCGATAACGTATTTTTGCCGGTGACCCGCAACTGCACGTTTGTGTGCGCCATTGGCGGTTCGCTCAAGGCGGGTGAATACATGAACCCCGACCATATTTGCCGGCGCCTGGCCCTGCGGTTTGGTGGCGAGAGTGAAAGCCTGTACGCCCCGGCGCTGGTGGCCAACCCGGAACTGCGTGGGGTGTTGATCAGCAACGATACGGTGCGTTCCACGCTTGACCGTGCCCGCCGTGCGGACATGGCGTTGATCGGCATCGGTGACATGAGTGAAAACAGCAACATGGTGCGCATGGGGTGGTTTTCGCCCCAGGAAATTGCACAGGCGCGGTTGTCCGGCACCGTGGGGGACATGATGGGTTATGACTTCATCGACATTCATGGCCAGCCGGCGGTCAACGCGATTCAGGGGCGGGTGATCGGGTTGACGGTGCAGGAGCTGTTTCGGATTCCGGATGTGGTGGCGATTGCCAGTGAAAACACCAAGGCGGCGGCAACGCTGGGGGCGTTGCGTTCGGGAGTGATCAATACCCTGGCGACCACGGTGACCAATGCTCACACCATCCTTGCGCTGGATGACGCGACGCGTAAAAGCTGACACCGCCGATAGTCCAGGCCCTGAACATCACCTGTGGGAGCTGTCGAGCCTTGGCGAGGCTGCGATGGCATCACCGCGGTATGACTGGAGTACCGAGTTGTCTGCATCGCGGACAAGCCCGGCTCCCACAGTTGACTGCCTCAGGGTTTCCACACCTGCACATCCTGCGCATCCACCGCCTTGGGCAACAACCCCGCCTTGAAGAACGCATCCGCAATCTTCTGCTGCTCCCCCAACTGATCCAGCGTCACCGGCTGCACCTCATAACTGCGATGAGCATTGGCGGCCTCGACAGTCTCCACATCCAGGTTGCCCCACAATGGCCCCAGCGCTTTCGCGGCATCACGCGGGTGGCTCTTCACCCACTCGCCAGCCTGGTGCAACTGCTCGTACACCAGCTTCAGCACTTCGGGATGCGCCTTGGCGTAGGGCGTACCCGTCAGGTAATAGCGCTTGTAGCTGGCCAGCCCGGTACCGTCCGCAAGGGTGCGGGTGGGCAGTTGGCGCTGCACGCTGGTGAGAAACGGTTCCCACGTGACCCAGGCATCAACCTTGTTGTTTTCAAATGCAGCGCGGCCATCGGCGGGCGTCAGGTACGCCGGCTCGATATCGGAGAAGGCCAGCCCCGCCTTGTTCAAGGCTGCGATCAATAAATAGTGAGTGCCGGCGGCCTTGGTCACGGCGATTTTCTTGCCTTTCAAGTCCGCCAGTTGCTGAATCGGCGAGTCCTTGCGCACCACGATCGCCTGGGCTTGAGGCGAGGGCGCTTCCTGGGCGAAGTAGGTGAGCTTGGCCTGGGCGGCCTGGGCGAAGATCGGTACGGTGTCGGCCACGTCAGCGCTGATATCCACGTTACCGACGTTCAGTGCTTCCAGCAGCGGCAGGCCACTGGGGAACTCGTGCCAGGTGACGTCGATGCCGTCGGCCTTGAGGGCTTTTTCCAGGGTGCCCTGGGTTTTCAGCAAGGTGATCAGGGTCGAGGATTTCTGGTAGCCGATGCGTACGGTTTCCTGGGCTTGTGTGCTCAGGGTGGTGCAGAGGCCCAGTGTGGCAAGGCCTGCGATGAAAAGGCGATGGAGCGAAAACTGGGGCATGGCGTGCTCGACTCTTAATGGATTAAGGTGAGCTTATTGTTCTAAAAAACATTCGATAAATAATTTTTCGATCTTAGCTTAGGCCTTTATCGGGTGCGCCGTTCGCGGCCTTTCAGCGTCAGGATGAAGGAGGGCGGTATGCAGTTGTATGTTGTTCGTCACGGCGAAACTCAAGCCAATGCCGAGGGGCGTTACCAGGGCTCGCTGGACATTGATCTCAACGAATGGGGCGTGCTGCAGGCGCGGGAGTTGCGGGAAAAATTGCCGGCGCAGATCGACGCCGTCATCGTCTCGCCGCTGCGCAGGGCTCAGCAAACGGCGGCCATTGTGTTTGCGGATGATGGGCTGCAACTGCCTACGCTGGATGCGTTTCGTGAGCGCAGCGTGGGGGTGTTTGAGGGACTGACCCAGGCGGAGGCGGCGCAGCGTTATCCCGACCTTTGGGCGCAGAATATTACCCGGCAATGGGAGCGGGCACCCACGGACGGTGAGTCAATCTCGCAGTTCGTCGAGCGCATCCGGGGCGGATTGAATCAGTTGCTGGTGAACCATGGGCAACAGGTGGTGGTGCTGGTTGCCCATGGGGTTGTCGCCAAGGCGATTCGCGCATTGGTTCGCGATGATTTCTCAGACTTCTTCGACTGGCAGTTGCGCAATGGCGAAGTGCTGAGTCTCAACATCGCCATAGAGCCCAATGTGGCGAGGGAGCTTGCTCCCGTTGGGGTGCGAAGCGCCCCCTGGTAGGCCGCTGCGGTCTTTCAGGATGGGCCGGTCAATGCTTTTGGGGTTGCTGCGCAACCCAGCGGGAGCAAGCTCCCTCGCCACAGTGTGGGTGTGAGTCATGTCTACAGGGGAACGCTCAACGCCTGCGCAAACGCCTGGGGCGTAGGGCTTTCCGGCCAGGTCGGAACACCCTCCGCCAGCGTTACCCACGGCTGCTTGTGCCGCAGCCAGATATGCGCCACCGGCTGCACGGACGGGCTCTCATCCAGTGTCCCGACCCGCAGCACAACCAACCCCGGCGCGGCCGTCGTGGTGTTGCAGATCCGCGTATGGCACACCCCGCACAACCGATGTTCCGAGCGCCGCCCATCAACGTCATAGGCATATTCCGTCAGCGAACCTTCAACCCGCAGCGCATCCGCCGGCAACAGCGCGTGCAGGGCAAACGCGCTGCCGCTCCAGGTCTGGCAGTGGCGGCAATGGCAGGCATACACCGCCAGCGGCGCGTCGGTATCGAGGGTGTAGGTCACGCGGGCGCAGCGACATTGGCCGGTGAGTGTCATCAAAAACGATCCTGTGCAAAGTGAGGGCGAAAGCCCCATCGGTTATGCTCGCCAGCATGCCGCAGCCTCCGAACAAAGAACATCCGCCAAAACTGCCCAGCGGCTCACAGGAAATGTATGAACGCCCCGCAACTCCAATGGGAAACCCAGCGCGCCTTCCTCGCCGTGTTGCGCACCGGCAGCCTGTCGGGCGCGGCCCGTTTGCTGGGGATCGCCCAGGCCACCGCGCGGCGAAGGATCGAGGCCCTGGAGCAGAGCGTCGGGGTCAGCCTGTTTATCCGCTCACCCGCCGGGCTGTTGCCCACCGACACGGCCAAGGACCTGATCAGCCACGTTGAAGCGATGGCCGTTGCCGCCAACGCCTTCAGCCGCGCAGCCTCGGCCGACACGGCCCTCGCCGGCGGCACGGTGCGGCTCACCAGCGGCAAGCTGCTGGGCGTTGAAGTGCTGCCGCCCATGTTGCGCAGCCTGCGCCGTGATCATCCGCAATTGGCCATCGAACTGAGCGTATCCAATCGGCTGCAGGCACTTGCCCGGCAAGAGGCCGACGTCGCCGTACGCATCCGTCGCCCGGTCGAATCCACGGTGGTCGCGCGCAAGGTCGGCGACCTTCACGTAGGGTTGTACGCCGCACCCGAACTGTTGGCAGAGCAGGGCACGCCGGACACCGTTGCGCAATTGCACGGCTACCCGCTGATCGGGCCGGACCGCAACTTGCTGGAGATCGAATTCCTGGGTGAGCGCGGTTTCGACTGTTTGGCGCCCAGTACGGTGATTCGCACCGACGATCACCTCGCGCAGTTGGCCGCTCTGCGTGCGGGGCTTGGGATCGGCGTGTGTTCAGCCCAGGTGGCACAACGTCACGGGCTGGTGCGGGTGTTGCCCGCGCAGGTGGATTTCAAGGTTGACGTGTGGATCGCCATGCATCAGGACATGCGCAAGGTCCCGCGCATCGCCGTGGTGTTCGATGGCTTGGGCGCGGCCCTGACGGACTTCTTTCAGCCGCGATAACGCAACGCGTCAACCAACAATGCAAATGCGGGGGAGGCCGTGCGGGCCATTCGCCCCGGCGACACGGTATGGATTGCACCCGGTGTCAAGCATTGGCATGGCGCCACGGCGAACACCGCCATGACCCATATCGCGATCAACGAAATGCTCGACGGCAAGGTGGTGGACTGGATGGAGCAGGTCAGCGACGAACAGTACGCCGCGCAGTAATCGGTCTCACCGCCGCAACTGCGGCTCGCCTTCAATGCAGCTCACCAGAAACTCCATCACCACCTTCACCGAAGGCGAGCGGCGCATATCCGGATACACCGTCAGCCAGATATCGCGAACCGGGCCTTCGGTGTTCGTTGCCAACCGCACCAATGCCGCGTCGTGATCTCCCACCAGCGTGGGCAATACCACCGCACCTACTTGGGACCGGGCGGCCATTTGCTGGGTGATCAGGTCGCTGGCGGCGAAGGCAATCGTGCGGTTGCCGCGCACCTGATGCATCCACGCCTGTTGGGGCAGGTGGTCGCGGGTGGCGTCATAGGCAATGAATGTCCACTGCTCAGCGGGCAGTTGTTTGAGCTGGGGCGTGGCATAGAGGCCGAAGCGCACGGCGCCGACCTTTCTGCGTACCAGCGCTTCCTCATCGGGACGCACCGTGCGCAGGGCAATGTCGGCTTCGCCTTTGTCGAGGGCGGCCAGCGTCGTCGAGGACATCAACACGATATTCAGCTTGGGATACTGCGCCCTGAAGCGTGCGACATGGGGCGCGATGCAGTGGATGGCAATCGACGGCGGGCAACTGACCCGCACGGTGCCGGCCACTTCGATCGAGGCCACGCGGGACAGGCGCATCACTTCGGTGGCCATCTCGCCCATGCCGGCCGCCAGCTTCGCCAGTGCCAGGCCTTCCTCGGTGAGCGGCCGGCTGCGGGGCAGGCGATCCACCAGTTTGACGCCGAGGGCTTTTTCCAGGGCATCGACGCGCCGGCCAACAGTGGCGTGTTCCACCTGCAGTTCGCGGGCGGCAGCCGACAGTGATTGGGTGCGCGCCAGCACGGTGAAGAAATACAGATCCTGCCAGTCGAACATCGGGTTATTTTCGCACGGAGGGTGGGAGGTATTGGGGAATTCTCGTACAGAGTAGCGCCTTTTACCATGGCGCATTCCCACTGCAAACGGAGTTGTCCCGCGATGAAAGCCCTCACCCTTGAAACCTACGGCGGCCCGGAAGTTGTTCAACTGCGCCTTGATGTGCCCAAACCCCAAGTGACCGCCGGCCATGTACTGGTCAAGGTGGCCTGTGCCGGGATCAATTTCATGGATGTTCACACCCGCCAGGGCAAGTACGCCAAGTCGGTGACCTACCCGGTACGGCTGCCGTGCACTCTGGGTATGGAAGGGGCCGGTGTGGTGGTGGCGGTGGGCGAGGGCGTGAGCCATCTGGCGCCGGGTGATCGAGTGGCCTGGTGCATTTCATGGGGCGCGTTCGCCGAATACGCCAGCATACCCGCCGCGCGAGTGGCGCAGATTCCCAATGCGATCGGCTTCGATCAGGCGGCTGCGGCGATGTTCCAGGGCTGCACGGCTCACTACCTGATTGAAGATGTTGCGCGGTTGCAGGCGGGCAACAGCTGTTTGATCCACGCGGCGTCCGGCAGCATCGGCCAGTTGCTGGTGCAAATGGCCCGGCGACTCGGTGCCACGGTATTCACCACCGGCAGCAGCACTGAAAAATGTGCGATTGCCCTTCAGCGCGGTGCTGATCACGCCTGGTCATACGACGGGTTTGCCGAGCGAGTCTTGCAGGTAACGCAGGGGCGGGGTGTGGACGTGGTGTTCGATTCGGTGGGCAAGGCCACCTTGCGTGAAAGCTTCAAGGCCTGTCGTACGCGGGGGCTGATCGTCAATTACGGCAACGTCTCCGGTTCGATCACTGACCTCGATCCGATGGAGTTGGGGGAGGCCGGTTCACTGTTCCTGACTCGCCCACGGCTCAACGACCACATGGCTGACGGGCCTACGGTGCAGAGGCGTGCCAATGCGGTGTTCGCGGCGATACTTGAAGGTTCGCTGACGGTGGATATCGAAGGGCATTACGCCCTGGAAGAGGTGCAGCAGGTGCACGCGAGGATTGAGGCACGGCAGCAGATTGGCAAGGCGGTGGTGTGGCTGGACCGTGAACTTCACTAATGGAGAGGGAGCTTGCGTGGCGAGGGAGCTTGCTCCCGCTGGGCTGCGAAGCGGCCCCAACACCTGCCAATGGGGTCTTCCTGGAGAAACGCGGTGAGTTCATTGGGGCTGCTGCGCAGCCCAGCGGGAGCAAGCTCCCTCGCCACAGGGGTCGTGGCGCTTGTGAGGATCAGTTAACAGCAGGCGAAAAAAAGCCGGCTGATCAGGCCGGCTGGGGGTGAACCGCGAACGACAGGGGTTACGCGCGGTTTTCCATCAGGCGGTCAGCGCCACCTTCAGCTACACGGTTTTCTTGAAGACGGTCAGCACCACCTTCAGCTACACGGTTGCCCTGGAGACGTTCAGCGCCCCCTTCAGCAACACGACGTTCCAGCAGGCGATCAGACCCGCCTTCAGCAACGCGGCGTTCCAGCATACGGTCAGACCCACCCTCAGCCACGCGGCTGTCCATCAGGCGATCCGCGCCGCCTTCAGCGAGGGCAGGTTGGGTAAAGGCGCTTACAGCAAGTACCGAGAAAGCGAGGCTAAGCAAGAGTTGGCGTTTCATGAGGGTGTGCTCCGGGAAAGTCGTTGGTTGGTATGGATGCGATGTTACGCGGCAGATTTTTTAAGAGAACTTCATTGGGCTGATGGTGACTATCGACGCCAGCGATGGCCCGTTTTCCCGGGCCATCGCGTCGCTCATCACGGCATTTCTGGCAGTTCCCGAGGGCGCAGGTCGAACACCAGCACCTCGGCGTCCTCCCCATGGCTCAGGTGAATCTCCCGCTCATCGCGCACTCGGGCACCGTCGCCTTCGTGCAAGCGTTGGCCGTTGACTTCAACGCTGCCCCGCGCCACATGGATGTAGGCGTAGCGTTCCGGGGCCAGCGGCAGGCTGGCGGTTTCAAAGCCGTTGAACAGCCCGGCATACACCCGCGCGTCCTGGCGTACGCCGAGGGAGCCGTCGGTGCCTTCCGGCGAGATGATCAACTGCAACCGGCCGCGTTTTTGCGCCTCGGTGAAGTGCTCCTGCTGATAGCGCGGTTCGGCGCCCGCCACATCCGGCACGATCCAGATTTGCAGGAAGTGCACGCCCTGGGTGTGGCTGTGGTTGAACTCGCTGTGGGCCACGCCGCTGCCGGCGCTCATCAGTTGCACGTCGCCGGGGCGAATCACCGAACCGGTGCCCAGGGTGTCCTTGTGTTCCAGGGCGCCTTCGAGCACATAGGAGAAAATCTCCATGTCGCGGTGCGGGTGTTGGCCGAAGCCCTTGCCGGCGGCAACCCGGTCATCGTTGATCACCAGCAGGTCGGAAAAACCCTGTTCTTTGGGATTCCAGTAGTTGGCGAACGAGAAGGTGTGGAACGACTTCAACCAACCGTGATTGGCGGCGCCGCGTTCCGAGGCTTTGCGAAGGGTCAGCATGGGGTGTTCTCCTCAAGGGAAGCCTGGCTGCGAGATGCAGGGCTTCGGTGTGAGGAGAAGATTACTGGTTAACGATAGGTTGATTAAGAAGCTGGAATCGGAATGACTGTCTCTTTTAGGTTGACGATCGCCAGCTGTGCCGTCCGCAGATGATGGCGGTAGCGCAGCTGAAGTTTGCGCCAGGCCATTGGGTTCACGCCTTCGCTGCGGCTGAACAGGTGACAGAAGTGCGCCTGGTCGCAGAACCCGCATTCCTGGCTGATCTGCGTCAGGCTCAGGGCGGAGCCGGTGATCAGCACCTTGGCCTGCTTGATGCGTTGCTGGCGAATCCATTCCTGGGGCGATACACCGGTGGTGCGCTTGAAGGCCCTGGAGAAATGGCTGCGGGAAAGCTCACAGGCGCGAGCCAGTTCCGTCACCTCCAGAGGGCCAGCAAGATTGGCGAGGATCAATTGCTTGACCCTCTGTTCCCGCTCTGAACACAGGGTCCCGGTTGCAGCTGCTGGTTGAGCCATGATCGCTATCCGTGGTCGATGGGCGCTTGTTTTCACACACCTTACCGGTGAATGAATCCCCAGTGTAGACCGCTGCAAGCATCTGTTGAACTGAGCACATGCATGCAATTTTTCTGGATCGGGCCGTCGCACACTAGCGCGAACGTTCAAGCATCCAGGGGAAGGGCACGATGGACTCAACAGCACAAGGCGGGCCGGACGAGGTCGTGACCCTGGTGGTCAAGCACCGCATAAAACCCGGGCTTGAAGCCGACTACGAAGCCTGGCTGCGACGCATCGTGCGTATTGCCGGTGAGCGTCCCGGGCACCTCGGCGTCGATGTGGTGCGCAGTAAACAGGGCGGGTTGGCGCTATTCACCTGCGTGCTGCGTTACCGCTCCACCGAAGACCTGGAGCGCTGGCTCGATTCGCCGCAGCGCCTGGAGCTGATCAACCAAGCCGCACCAATGCTGGCCGACGGCGACCAGACCGAAGTCGGCGCGGTCAACGAGTTCTGGTTCTCGCCCCTGGCCGATGCTGCCGCCAAGCCGCCGCGCTGGAAACAGGCAGTGGTCACGCTGCTGGTGATCCTGCCGCTGACGTTGCTGGTGCCGATCATCTGGGGCCCGGTACTGCGGCTGCACCCGTTCCTGTCCAACTACATCGTCGCCACCTTCCTGGTCACCCTGACCATCGTTGTACTGGTGGTTTACCTGCTGATGCCGGCGGCCACCCGTCTGTTCGCGCCCTGGCTTGAAGCCTCTGTAAAGGAAACCCTATGAACGCCGACCTGATTCTGTTCAATGGCCAGTTCCACACCGTGGACCGTGAAAATCCCCGCGCCACGGCAGTAGCGATCCACCAGGGACGCTTCGTCGCGGTGGGCACCGACGGCGAAGCCATGGCCCTGCGCGGCAGTGGTACCCAGGTCATCGACCTCAAGGGTCGCACTGTCATCCCTGGCCTCAACGACTCGCACCTGCACCTGATCCGTGGCGGCCTGAACTACAACCTCGAACTGCGCTGGGAAGGCGTGCCGTCACTGGCCGATGCCCTGCGCATGCTCAAGGATCAGGCTGACCGCACGCCCACGCCGCAGTGGGTGAGGGTGGTGGGCGGCTGGAACGAATTCCAGTTCGCCGAAAAACGCATGCCCACCCTCGACGAGCTCAACCAGGCCGCCCCCGATACGCCGGTGTTCGTGTTGCACCTGTATGACCGGGCCTTGCTCAACCGCGCCGCCCTGCGCGTGGCTGGCTACACCAAGGACACACCGAACCCGCCCGGCGGCGAGATCGTGCGCGACCACAACGGCAACCCCACCGGCATGCTGGTGGCGCGGCCCAACGCGATGATTCTCTACGCGACCCTGGCCAAGGGCCCGAAACTGCCCCTGGAATACCAGGTGAATTCCACCCGCCAGTTCATGCGCGAACTCAACCGCCTGGGCCTGACCAGTGCCATCGACGCCGGCGGTGGTTTCCAGAACTACCCCGACGATTATGCCGTGATCGAGCAGTTGGCCAAGGCCCAGCAACTGACCGTGCGCATCGCCTACAACCTGTTCACCCAGAAGCCCAAGGAAGAACTCAGCGACTTCAAGAACTGGACCGGCAGCGTGACCCTGCATCAGGGCGACGACTACCTGCGCCACAACGGCGCCGGCGAAATGCTGGTGTTCTCGGCGGCCGACTTCGAAGACTTCCTCGAACCACGCCCGGACCTGCCGCTGACCATGGAGCAGGAACTGGAACCGGTGGTGCGCCACCTGGTGGAACAGCGCTGGCCGTTCCGCCTGCACGCCACCTACAACGAGTCGATCTCGCGGATGCTCGACGTGTTCGAGAAGGTCAACCGCGACATCCCGTTCAACGGCTTGCCATGGTTCTTCGACCACGCCGAAACCATCACCCCGCAGAACATCGAGCGCGTGCGGGCGCTGGGCGGCGGCATCGCGATCCAGGACCGCATGGCGTTCCAGGGTGAGTACTTTGTGGAGCGCTACGGCGCCAAGGCCGCCGAGGCCACGCCGCCGATCAAACGCATGCTCGCCGAAGGCGTGCCGGTGGGCGCTGGCACCGACGCCACCCGGGTGTCGAGCTACAACCCCTGGACCTCGCTGTACTGGATGGTCAGCGGCCGCACCGTCGGCGGGCTGGAACTGCACGCCGAGGGGCTGCCCCGGCTGACGGCCCTGGAACTGTTCACCCACGGCAGCGCCTGGTTCTCCTCCGAGCAGGGCAAGAAGGGCCAGATCAAGGTCGGCCAACTGGCGGACGTGGCGGCACTGTCGGCGGACTTCTTCAGTGTCGACGAGGAAGCCATCAAGTGGATCGAATCGGTACTCACCGTGGTCGGCGGCAAGGTGGTCTACGGCGCCGGCGACTTTGAAGATTTCGCACCACCCAGCGTGCCGGTGCTGCCGGACTGGTCGCCGGTGGTCAAGGTACCGGGCCACTGGCGCCCGGCGTCAGCGCTGCAAGCCCAGGTGCACCAATGCAGCGGCCCCTGTGGCGTGCATGCCCATAGCCATGAACGGGCGCGTCTCTCGAACGTGCCGGTCAGCGACTTCCAGGGTTTCTGGGGCGCGTTTGGCTGCTCGTGTTTTGCCTTCTGAATCTAACCCCAAAAGAGTATTCCCATGACTTACAAACGCCTGAACAAAGATGACGCCGTGGTCCTGCTGGTGGATCACCAGACCGGCCTGATTTCCCTGGTGCAGGACTTCTCGCCCAACGAATTCAAGAACAACGTCCTAGCCCTGGCGGACCTGGCCAAGTTCTTCAAGCTGCCGACTATCCTCACCACCAGTTTCGAAAGCGGCCCCAACGGCCCGATGGTGCCGGAGCTGAAAGAACTGTTCCCGGACGCGCCTTACATCCCGCGCCCTGGCCAGATCAACGCGTGGGACAACGAAGATTTCGTCAAGGCAGTGAAAGCCACCGGGCGCAAGCAACTGATCATTGCCGGTGTGGTGACCGACGTGTGCGTGACCTTCCCGACGCTGTCGGCCCTGGCTGAAGGGTTTGAAGTGTTTGTGGTCACCGATGCTTCGGGCACCTTCAATGAGACCGTGCAACAGGCGGCGTGGGCACGCATGACGGCGGCCGGTGCACAGCTGGTGAACTGGTTCTCGGTGGCCTGCGAGCTGCAGGTGGACTGGCGCAACGACATGGAAGGCCTGGCGAATCTGCTGTCGCCGCGTATTCCCAACTATCGCAATTTGATGAACAGCTACTCGGCGCTGACGGCCAAATAAACCGCTCTCTGATATGCAGGTAATCCAATGTGGGAGCGGGCTTGCTCGCGAAGGCGGTGTGCCAGTCAATACATGTACCGACTGACCCACCGCCTTCGCGAGCAAGCCCGCTCCCACATTTTGATTTGTGGTGTGGCGACTGACCGGCTATAAAACAGCCCAGCGTCCACCGAGAAGCGACAATGAACCCCTTCGAAGACATGCGCCTGTTTTGCCAGGTCATGGAATCCGGCAGTTTCACCGCTGCCGCCGAGCATCTTGGCCTGTCCAAGCAGTTTGTCAGCCGCCGCCTGATCCAGCTGGAAGAGCGCCTCGGCGTACGCCTGCTCAACCGCTCCACCCGCCGCCTGGACGTCACGCCGCTGGGCCAGAGTTACTACGAATCCGCCCTGCGCCTGCTCAGTGAAGTCGAGCAAGTGGAGCAGGGCATCGCCGGGCAAAACACCGAGCCCCGAGGCACCATTCGCCTGAGCGCGCCGTTGTCGTTTGCCATGGCGCACCTGGGTTGCCTGTTGCCGCTGTTCCTGCAACGCCACCCTCATGTCACCGTGGAAGTGGACCTCAGCGACCGCCCGGTAGACCTCATCAGCGAGGGCTACGACCTGGTGCTGCGCATCGGCACCCTCGAGGATTCGACCCTGATCGCCCGACGTATCGCCAGTGTGCAGCGCGTCTACTGCGCCAGTCCCGACTACCTGGCCCGCCACGGCACGCCGCAGAGGCCCGATGACCTGGCCGATCACGCATGCCTGCCTTACGGCCATGGTCGCCAGGTGCAATGGCACTTCAAGGTCGATGGCAAACCTCACACCCGCAACGTCAGCGGGCGCATGCGGGTCAACAACGGTGAGCTGCTGCGGGATGCCGCCGTGGCCGGGTTGGGCATCACCTACCTACCCCATTTTATCGTTGCCCAAGCCTTGCAGGACGGCCGCCTGGTGACGCTGCTGGAAGACTGCGCGCCCGAACCCCTGACCCTTTCCGCCGTTTACCCCCAGCACCGCCAGAGCTCGCGCCCGGTGCAGGCGTTGATCGAGTTCCTGCGTGAACGCCTGGCCGGCGGTTGTTGAATCAGAACGCGTACTGCACCCGGCTGTAGTAATACCCGCCGGTAAACCCGAACGGCGAATAGCTGCCCCAGTTATCGCCGAACGACGAGTTCTTCACGCCGATGTGATCCGGGTATTTGTCGAACAGGTTCTGCGCACCTACGGCCACCGTCAGCTGTTTGCTGATCGCGTAGGCCACGTCGAGGTCAGTGATCCACTTGGCCGAATACGTGCGGTCCAGGCTCGCGTCGCTGGAGCTGTTGACCTCGGTGTAGGTGCCGTAGCGAGTCAGGCGCAGGTTGACGTCGAAGTCGTGGATCGCCCAGTCGGCGGAGAAGATCATCTTGCTGCTGGGTGAGGTCTTGGTGATCAGTGCCCGTGACTGGCGACCCATCAACTGGAAGTTGCCCAGGGCGGCGAGCTGCGCCGGGGTGTCGTTGACGCTGAGGATCTGCGTGTGGTTGTAGTTCAGCGCCGCCGTCCATTTCACCGAGCCGTAGCGGTCGAGGTTCTGCCGGTAGTTGCCCACCACGTCCACCCCGGAGGTGCGGGTGTTGGCGCCGTTGGTGAAGTACTGCGCGCCCGCCGTGGCCGGTACGCCGATGCTGTCCAGCAGGGAGGCAATGCCCGGGCCCTGGAAGCGTTCGCTGAGCACCAGGCGGTCCCGCAGGTTGATCACGTAGCCGTCCACCGTGAGGCTCAAGTCATCGCTTGGGGTCACGGCGAAACCGAGGCTGAAGTTGGTCGAGCGCTCCGGCTTCAGTGACTTGGCACCCAATGCCTGGGCGCCGGCGGAATCCACCGGCAGGATCACGTAGTTATACGACTGGTACACGCCATTGATGGTGTCGAACCCGGTGGAGCGTGCGGTGAAGATCTCGTTGGCCAGGGACGGTGCGCGAAAGCCGTTGCTGACGGTGCCGCGCAGGGCGAACACCGGGTTGAACGCATACCGCGTGCTGAGCTTGCCGCTGCGGGTACCGCCGACGCCTTCGTTGTAATGTTCGTAGCGTCCGGCCACGCCGACGTACCACTGCTCGGTGGGATAGAACCCGAGGTCGACATAGCTGGCGACGCTGTTGCGGCTGACCTTCTGCGCGTCTTCCGGACGGATGCCGTTGGTGACCTGGGCCCCCGGATCGGGACGCTGCCCGGCACGCGGATGGCCTGCCGGGAACACGTAGCCGCCATCGATATAGGAAGCCTCGGAGCCGGCGCGGGTCTCGTAGCTTTCGCGTCGGTGCTCCAGGCCGAACGCCACGTCCAGCGGCTTGGCCAGGCCGATCTCGTAGGTGTTTTTCAGGTCGAGGTTGGTGGTGAGCTGGTCGGCGATGTAGATCCCGGAGGTGAACTTGTTCGGTGTGCTTTCGCCCAGGGACGGGTTCTGGTTGTCGTAGGTGCGCTGCTTGGCGTAGTTGCGCCCGTAGGTGCTGCTCAGGTCCCAACCCCAACCGCCGCCAAGGTCGTTGCCCTTGGCGCCGAAAGCCGATTGGAAGTCCGTCTCGTTGACCAACCAGTACGGGCTGTAGCCATCGGGGTATCCATTGGGCCCGGTGGTGATGGTGTTGCGGCCGTTGGGCAGGCGGAAGTTCTGGCCGTCGTTGTTCTCTCGGGTGGCCAGGGTGGAAAACGAGTACAGCGTCAGGTTGTCGTTCAGCGGCAGGTCGAGGTTGTACGCCACATCGCCCAACTGGCTGCGGGGCGAGCCGTAGCCTTTGTAGGTGTGGTGGCTGGAGGTGGCTTCGCGCGGGTCGGGGGAACCGTCCGCCAGCGGGTAGTAATGGCTGCTGTAGCCGTTGCTGCCGGCCTTGTTGTCGCGCTCCTGGTAGCGGGTGTCGAGGGACACGTTGAGCACCCCGGCTTCACCCACCTGGAAGCCATAGTTCAGCGCCTCCTGGCCGGTGCCGCGCTTGCCGTCGTAGTTCTGGCCCAGGGTGGTGTCGGAACTGCCGCCGGTGGTCTGCTTGAGGATGATGTTGATCACCCCGGAAATCGCATCCGAGCCGTATTGCGCCGCCGCACCGTCGCGCAGCACCTCAACATGGTCGATGGCAGCCACCGGGATCAGGTCGAGGTCGCTGGGGGCCGCGCCGCTGTTGATGCCGTTGATGTTCAGGGTGGCGCTGGTATGGCGGCGTTTGCCGTTGACCAGCACCAGTACGTGAGAGGCGGTGAGGCCGCGTAGGGTGGCCGAACGCACCACGCCGCTGGCATCCCAGCCGGCGCGGTCGGGCAGGTTGAACGAGGGGATGAGCTTGCCCAACGCTTCGAGCAAACTTGGCTTGCCCACGGCCCGCAGTTGTTCGCCGCTGATCACATCAATCGGCGTGGGGCTGGTGGTGACGGTACGTTGTTCGGCGCCACGGTTGCCGGTGACCACCACGGTGTCGAGGGTGGGGGAGCGGTCTTCGGCAGATTCGACGCCGAAGGACGCCAGGCCACACGCCAGCGAGAGCGGCAGGAGTTTCAGATGATTGTACCGGTGTAGCCTTTTACGATGAGCGAGCTTGCTGTGGCCAGGGAGCTTGCTGTGGTGAGGGAGCTTGCTGTGGCGAGGGAGCTTGCTCCCGCTGGGCTGCGTAGCAGCCCCAATACCGTCGCCACAGTCTTCCGGGGAAATTGCGGAGTCAGGCTTCAGGGCCGCTACGCGCCCCAGCGGGAGCAAGCTCCCTCGCCACAAAGGTGCCGTCAGCCAGTTGAATTTTCGCATGAGAGTGGAGCTCCTTGGTCTCGAGTGATGTCCCTGTCAGCGTTTGCGCGCGGCAACCGCTTCGATTTCTACCAGCCCGCCGGGCAATGGCAGCGCGACGACTTGCACCGCGGTGCGCGCCGGTTTTTTCGGCTGCTCGGCACTGCCGAAAAACGGCGTGTAGCCTTCCTGCAACCCGGCAAAGTCGAGCTTGCCGCCCTTGGCTGGATCGCCCACCAGGAATATCCGCAGCTGCACCACATCTCCCAAATCCAGGCCCTGGCCTTGCAGCACACCCTTGAGCTTGTTGAGGATCGACGTAGTCTGGATGGCCGTGTCGCCATAGGCGGCAAACGAGTCTTTCGGTGCCTTGGGGTCATGCAGGTCGGCCAGCAACCCACTCACAAACAGCAGCTCGGTCTGCGGCGGCACCGACACCGCCAATGAGATCGGGAAATTCGAGTTCGGCAGCGGCACGCGCTTGATCTCATCGGCGTGGGCGGCAAGGGTGGTGGCGGTCATCAGCAGTCCTGCAAAAAGCGTCTTCATCGGTTCATTCCTTGAGAGAGAAAAGTCAGGCGGCGACGCCCGGTTGCTGGCGTTCGGCATGCCGGCCGATCAGCGAGACGATGCGCCGCGCCGAATCGGCGGCGCTGTTCTGCCAGATGCCGACGCCGCCGTGGGCGAGGGCGTCGCTGGCCAGGTACGTGCGGCCCTGGGGCTCGTTGAGCAGGCGGTAGGCGCTTTCGCCGACCTCGTCGTTGACGATCCACGGGCCCTTGCTGTAGCTGACTTTCGACCAGTTGATCGCCACCGGTTTTTGCAGCTTGGCGCTGTGGCCGGGGTGCAACAGCTCCACCGCCTGGCGTGAGGAGGCGAACTGTTCGGCCAGGGATTTCTGGCTGAAGGCCTGGGCCGATTCACTGGTGTTGTAGGCCGCCACCAGAATCCCCTGGGCGCTGTTGAGGCGGTCGCTGGGGTACCACAGGCCTTTGACTTCATGGTCGAGGTACGACAGGCCGCCGTAGATGTTGAAGTCGGTTTCCCAAAAACGCGGCGCCTGCCAGGCCACCTTGTTGGCCTGGTCGCTTTGCGCGGTCTGGATCGCCTGCTTGAAGGGTGCCGTGAAGTTGGTTGGCAGCTTGGCCAGCAGCGGCAAGGGCACGGTGACAATCGCGTAGTCGGCACTCAGCACCTGGGTCTTGCCGCTGATACGGTCGCGGTAGGTGATCCGGCTGCCTTGCTCCGAGGTCTGGATATCGCTGACTTCGGCGTTGAAGCGCACCGCATCTTTCAGATGCTCGTAGAAGGCATACGGAATGCGGTCCATGCCGCCCACCGGCTGGAACATGGTGGAGGAAAACTCCGGGATTTCATCGAACACCAGCGCGCCCCACAGCTTGGGATTGAGCAGGGTCTGCAGCTCCAGCGGCGCGCGGGTCACGCCGGTCTGGTCGCCGGCGCCGGGCACGCGGGTGTAGCCGGAGCGCACCGAACCCTTGTATTGCAGGTCGCCGTTGAGGTCGCCGTACACCTTGAGGAAACTCAGCAGCGCCTTGCGGTCATCCACGCTCAGGTCCTGGTCCAACGCCTTGCGGCTGACTGTGCGGGCCAGCAGTTCCGAGAGTTGGCCGCGGGTGTCGTTGACCGCCTGGCGCAGCTGGAATGCCGGTTGCTGCGTATCCGGCCGGGCCAGGGCGTTGCGGCTGCTGTTGACCAGTACTTGCAGCTCCACACCCAGCTCGCGGCAGTAGCCGAGGATCGTCTGGTGGTGGCTGGGAATACGCGCGGGGCCGGCGTTGAAAAACTGCCCGTCATCAAAGTCGACGGTCTGGCTGACGCCGTCGTCGAAATCGACCTTGGTGCCTCGGCGCAGGGTCCAGTTGCGTCCACCCACCCGGTCGCGGGCTTCCAGGATCGTCACGTTGAACCCGGCCTTGCGCAGCTCATATGCGCTGACCAGCCCGGAGATCCCGGCGCCGACTACCACCACCTGCTTGCCTTTGCCGGTGCTGCCCAATTGCAGCGGGGTAAAGCTCGATGCCACCGCCTGAGGCGTCAGCCCCAGCGCGCCCAATGCGCTGACAGCGGCGGAATAACCGCCCACGGCGGCAATACGGGAAATCAGTTCCCTGCGGGTAAAAGCCATGATTCGCTCCTTGAGATAGCGGTTTGTCAGAGGTCGTAGCGCACGGTCAGCAACAGGGTTCGCGGGTCGTTGACCGAGTAGTAGCGGGCGCCGCTGGAGGGCACGTAGCCCACCGACTGCGGGTAGGCGCGGTCCAGCAGGTTTTTCACCGCCAGGGTGGTGGTCCAGTGGCCGTCGCCGCTGATGTAGCGGGTGTTGGCGTTCCAGAAGGTCTGTTGCGGGATTTCCTGGATGTCGTCGTTCAATGCGTTGGCGTAGGACTTGGTCTGGAACTGCGCATCGGTGCCTGCCAGCCAGGTGCCCGGCAGCCCGGCCGGGATGGTGTAGTTCAGGCCAACGCTTGCATTCCAGCGTGGCGAGAACACCAGTTGCTTGCCGTTGGCATCCACCCCGGCACCGCTGGCGTTCTGGAAGTCGTCGTACTTGCTTTGCAGGTAGCCGACGTTGGCGGTCAGTTGCAGGTCGCGGCTCAGGGCGGTGAGGGTTTCCAGCTCCACGCCGTAGGTGTGGGCACGGCCGACGTTGGTGCGCAGGCTCACCCCCAGCGCCGGGTCATAGGCGTTGGTTTGCAGGTCTTTGTAGTCGTTGTAGAACAGCGCGACGTTGGCCCGCAGGCGCTGGTCGAAGAAGTCGCCCTTGACCCCGGTTTCCCAGGTGGTCACGTCTTCCGGGGAGAACGCCTGTTCGGCGGCGGCCTGGGTGGGGGCGCGGTTGTCGTAGCCACCGGCCTTGAAGCCCTTGGCGACGTAGGCGTACTGGTTCAGGTGCGGGGTCCAGGCGTATTCGAAGCCGATCTTCGGGCTGGTGGACTGCCAGGATTTGCTCGACTCGGCGGTGAAGTTGGTGCCGGTGATTTGCCGGTCGGTGTTGATCGCGTAGTTGGTGAAGTCGAAATTCTTGTGCTCGCGGGTAAAGCGCAGGCCGGCGATCAGCGACAGTTGTTGCGTCAGCTTGTAGGTGCCCTGGCCATACAGCGCATAGCTTTCGGTGTTGGTGGTGCTGTATTGGCCCTGGCCGATCACCCGATTGCGGGCGATGGAATAGGTAAGGTTGTCGCGGTCGGCGTCGAACTTCTCGCGGTACAGGTACACCCCGGTGCTGAAGCTGAAATCGTCGTAGTCGCCGTTGAGCTGGAACTCCTGGGTCGCATAGTTCTGCTTGTACAGAATCAGGTTGTTCTGGATCAGCGCGGCTTGCCCTGAGTTGTCGTAGTCCACCGGTTGGTGGAACGCCGAGTAGGCGGTCACCGACTTGAAGTTCAGGTTGTCATTGATCGCGTAAATCGCCCGCAGTACCGAGCTGCCCTGGTCCAGGCGGTTTTTCGGGTCGAGGCTGCTGTAGCTCTTGAACTTGTCGAAATGCCCGTTGGCGTCGAAGGGCGTGTAGCTGGTGGTGTCGCCCCGGTCGAAGGTACCGGCCAGGGTCAGTTGCACATCCCACGGCGAATCCACCGGCTTGTAGCGCAGCTTGCCGCGGTAGGACTGGATGTCGATGTTGTTTACATCCTTGCCCCGGGTGGGGTCGGAGACGGTGCCGTCGCGGCTCAGGCGGATCGCCGAGAAACTGCCGAACAGCGCGTTGTCCACCAGCGGGCCGCTGATCAGCAGGCGTGCGTTCTGCGCATCGTAGTTGCCGGCGCCCAGCTCTACAAAACCACGGGTTTCCTGGGTCGGATCGCGGGTGATCACGCGGATCGCGCCGGCGCTGCTGTTGCGTCCGTACAGGGTGCCCTGGGGCCCGCGCAGCACTTCGACACGCTCCACATCGTTGAAGTCGAGCATCGACGAAATCGCACGCGGGATGTACAGGTCATCGGCATACACGGCGACGGCGGCTTCCTGGATCGGGTCGGTTTCACCGATACCGCGAATGCCGTAGGTCTGCGCGCTGTAGGAGATCGACTGGCGGCTGAGTGTCAGGTTCGGCACCTGGCCCGAGAGGTCGCGCACGCTGTTGATCTGCTTGTCTTCCAGGGCCTTTTCATCAAACGCGGAAATCGCCAGCGGGGTTTTTTGCAGGTCTTCGCTGCGGTGCTCGGCGGTGACGTTGACCACCGGCAGGGCGGTGTCGTCGGCGTGAACGGAAAGGCCGAACAGGGCGAGGGAGATGGCCAGTGCCAGGCGATTGGGTACGGCGGTAGGACTCATGATGGACCCCTGAGGTGGTTGACGGTTTAGGCAAAATTGGGCCTCCACCTGGTCAGGGGTCGGTACTGGATGTAACAGTATTTGTATAAATGCCGGGCGTAAAAGTCCGATTAGTTATAAGTTAATTATAAAAAATAGGTATGTATTGGTTTGAATGTGATGCGTAAGGCTGATGATATTTTTCAGCCGACAAAAAACAAATGTGGGAGCGGGCTTGCTCGCGAATGCGGTCGCTCAGTCAACATTGATAGTGACTGAAACACCGCATTCGCGAGCAAGCCCGCTCCCACATTTTGATCTCTGTTGGGTTTAGTAACCGCGTTGGGTATCAGCGAGGTTTTCCAGCGGACGATCACTCAGATACCTTTCCAGATTGCCCAGGAAACTGTCCGCAATGTCATGCCGGCTATTGGTCGAAATCGCCGACGTATGCGGCGACACCCTGACCCTCGGATGCCCATACAACGCATGCCCGTCCGGCAATGGCTCGGGCTCGGTCACATCCAGCGAAGCCAGCCCGATATGGCCGCTGTCCAGCGCCTCCAGCAGCGCCTCATGATCCACCAATCCTCCCCGGGCAATATTGATCAGGTGCAACCCTGGCTTGGCATTCGCCAGCGCCTCCCGATCGACGATATGCCGTGTGGCCTCGGTCAGTGGCGCTGCCAGCACCAGGTGATCGGAACGAGCAAACAGGTCATGGATATCCCGCGCCGCTTCCACACCCTCCACGTCAAACGGCGTGTCAGTTTGGCGTAATGCCACCACCTTGACCCCCAACCCATGAGCCTTCTGCGCCAGGCTGCGGCCAATCGCGCCAAACCCGAGAATCCCCAGGGTGGTGCCCTTGAGCGGGCGCAACGGGGTGAACTGCCACTGGGCATCCTTTACCCAGATATCCGGCAAATGCTTGGCCGCCGCGAAGATTGCCGCCAGGGCGAACTCGGCGAGGTTTTCGGCGGCGCTGCCCCGTGAGGTGCTCACCGGCGGCCCGTTGAACAGCCACCTGGGATAGAAGTCGATGCCCGACGACACCACCTGGATCCACTGCACGCCGTACGGCCAACCCGGTGGCGGTGTGTCCGGCGCGGTGTAGCCGCGCACATTGATCGGCCGGGCCAGCAGGATATTGGCCTGGGCCGGCAAGTCGCTGGGCACACCGGCCGGCACGCTGATCACCTCGGCACCGGGGTGGGTGAGGGCCAGGCGCTGGCGGATGACTTGATTGAAATCTTCGTCCAGCTGGCTGGCGATAATCACCTGGCTCATGGGCGTTCCTTGTGTCGTTGAGCGAAGACGGCCTTGCCGACGCCTTGCAGCACCGCGTCGTTCTGCGGGGTATGCACGCGGCTGCACAGCACGTCGCGGTAATGCCGCTGCAGTGGGCTGTGTCGGGACAGGCCGGGATTGCCGGACGCCTCGATGGCCAACTCGACGGCACGGATCGCGTTGCCGGTCACCAGGTATTTGATCTGTGCGGCGTGGGCTGCCGGGGTGTGCCCGTCGGCGGCGGCGTCCAGCAGGCTGCGGTTGGCAAACAGCAGAGTGTCGATATGCCCGACGGTCTCCTGAAAGCGCGGCAAGGTCGACAGCGCGGCGCCGAGGTTGGACGGCTTGCGTTGTTCCAGCCAGCCCACCAGCCAGTCGCGCGCGGCCTGGGCCACGGCGTCGTACACCGATGAGAGCAGTACCGACATCCACAGGAACCCGTCACCGTCCAGTTCCGCCTGCGGTGCGCTCCAGGGGCTGACGCTGACCGCGTGGTCCAGCGGCACCAGCACGTTGTCGAACACCACTTCATGGCTGCAGGTGGCGCGCATGCCGAGGTGGTCCCAGGTGTCGATGATGCTGATGCCGGGGCTGTCCCTGGGCACCAGCCAGGCGCCTACCAACGGGTCTTCATCGCTGCTGCGGGCCCACACGCTGAACCAGCTCAGGCCATGGCTGCCGGTGGAGTAGATCTTGCGCCCGCTGATGCGCCAGCCGGCGGCGGTACGCCGGGCGATGGTCGCGGGCAGGCCGCCACGGGCCGGGGTGCCGAGGTCGGGTTCGACGCGCAGGGCATTGATCAGTGCACCCTTGCGCACAGCGTCTTCGGCGACCTGGGTGCGCAGGGCGGGCGACCAGGTTTTGCTGTCTTGCAGGCGCGTGTGTTGCAGGTACTGCATCACCAGGATCAGCGCGGTGGACGGCTCGCCCTTGGCAATCGCGCTGATGGCCTTGCGCGCCTGGCTCAGGTTGGCACCGCCACCGCCGAGGGCCTTGGGCACGGTCAGGGCGACAAGGCCGTGTTCGTGCAGCAGCTTGAAGTTGTCGTGGGGGAAGGTGCCGCTTTCATCAACGATCTGTGCAGTGGCGGCGAGCTGGGCGCTGAGGCGTTCCAGCAAGGCTTCGAAATTGGCCACTTCCACGGAGCGCAGTGACGGTTGAGAAGAAAGGCTCATGATGGGTGTACTCGTTCAAAATGTGGGAGCGGGCTTGCTCGCGAAAGCGGTGTGTCAGGTTGCACATCCGTTGGCTGATCCACCGCTTTCGCGAGCAAGCCCGCTCCCACATGGGTTATTCGGCGTTTTCGAAGGCGGGTTATATCGGCAGCAACTTGAACTGCCGGTCCCACAACGGGCTGACATCCAGCCGCTCGTTCAATACCCCGGCATTGAAGAACAGGTCCGCCACTTCCTGCTGCGAAGCGATGGCCTGGTCGTTCACCTCGATCACGCTGTAGGGCTGGCTGCGGTTGTTGTACACGTCGAGGAACACGGCCTGGTCCACACCGAGCAACTTCGCCGATTTTTCAGCCCACGGCTCAGGGTTGTTGTTCATCCATTCCAGCGTGCGCGCCTGGCGCTGCAAGTAATCCTGGATCGCCTGTTTGCGCAGCGGGTCTTCCAGGGCAGCGGGGCGGGCGCCGATCAGGTAGTTGCCGGAGAGGTAGCCGAGGGCGGTTTTCAATACCCGGGCGCCGCTGCGGAATTTCGCCAGCTGGATAAACACCCCGTAGATCACCCAAGCGTCCAGCTGGCCACTCTGGAACGCGCTGAAACCGTCCTGTGGCGTGAGTGCCACGGGGGTGATGTCGTTGAAGGTCAGCCCTTGCTCCTTCAAGGCCTTGATCAAGAAGTAGTGCGAGGTGGTGGAGCGCACATAGCCCACACGCTTGCCTTTCAACTGGGCGATGGATTCAATTTTCGACTCCTTGGGAATCAGGATCACCTGGTTATTCACGTCACCTTGCAGCACCGCAATCAGCTTCGGCTCGCGGTGGCTCTGGATCGAGAAGATCGGCGGGATCTCGCTCATGCCGCCAATGTCCAGGCTGCCGGAGGCCAGCGCTTCGACGATCAGGTTGCCGCCGGCGAACTCGGCGTAGTCGACTTTATAGGGCGTGTTGGAAGTGCCGGCGTCGTCGGTGAAGTACGAGTCCTGGCCACGGTAGGTGGCGACGGCCAGGGTCAGGTCCGAGAGCTTCGCAGGTGCAGCGAAAGCCCGGGGCACCAGCGAGGCGAGGCCCAGGGCGCCAAGGGCAATCGAACTGGCACCCAGGAAGCCGCGACGATTGAACTGTCCGTGTTTGATCGTGTTCGTCATGGTCGTGCCCTGGTCAGATGGCGATCTGCGTTGGTTGAGTTTCGAACGGGGTGCTGTAGCGGTTCGCCGGCACGTCCAGGCCAAGGTTTTCCCGCAGGGTGGCGCCGCTGTATTCGCTGCGCAACAGCCCGCGTTGTTGCAGCACCGGCACTACCAGCTCGGTGAAGTACTGCAAGCCGTCCGGCAGCAGTGAATTGATGATGAAGCCGTCGGCCGCGCCGGCTTCGAACCAGGTCTGGATCGCGTCGGCGACCTGCTCCGGGGTACCGACAAAATCGCGCTTGGGCCGGGAGAACCGCAGGGCCACTTCCCGCAGGGTCAGGCGTTCATCGCGGGCCAGTTGCTTGATGCGGTCGGAGCCGCCTTTCTGGCTGTTGGAGCCCAGGTCGCCGAGTTCCGGGAAGGGTTCGTCCAGCGGGTACTTGCTGAAGTCGTGGTCGTTGAACGGGCGGCCCAGGGCGACGATTGCGTCCTCGACGGTCACCAGCTCCACAGCTTGCTGATAGCGGCTTTCCACCTCGGCTTCGTCGCGGCCAACAATCGGCCGGATGCCCGGCAGGATCGACAACTGATCAGCATCACGGCCAAAACTGCGGGCGCGTTTCTTCAAGTCCTGGGCGTAGGCCTTGGCTTCGTCGAAGGTCTCGGCATGGACAAAAATCGCGTCGCTGTTTTCGGCGGCAAAATTGCGCCCGTCCTCGGAAGTGCCCGCCTGGAAAATCACCGGCTGGCCCTGGCGCGAGCGGGCGATATTCAGCGGGCCCTTGACCGAGAAAAACTCGCCCTTGTGTTCCAGTGCATGCAGCTTGCCAGGGGTGAAAAATTCGCCGCTTTGCTTGTTGTACGCAAAGGCATCGTCTTCCCAGGAATCCCACAGGCCCTTGACCACATTCACGTGCTCCCTGGCGATGCGGTAGCGCACGGCGTGGGGCGGGTGCTCGGCCTTGCCGAAGTTGTCGGCGGTGCCGCTGAGCCACGAAGTCACCACGTTCCAGCCGGCGCGGCCGCCGCTGATGTGGTCCAGAGAGGCGAACTGGCGTGCCACCTGGAACGGTTCGGTGTAGCTCACGGTGACGGTCGCCACCAGGCCGATGTTCGAGGTCAGGGCCGCCAGGGCCGAAAGAATGGTCAGCGGCTCAAAACGGTTGAGGTAGTGCGGGCTGGATTTTTCATGGATATGCAGGCTGTCGGCGATGAACACGAAGTCGAACTTCGCGCCTTCGGCCAGTTGCGTTTGATGCTTGTAGAACCCGAAGTTGACGCTGGCATTGGGTTGCGCCTGCGGGTGGCGCCATTCGCCCCAGCCGTGACCGACGCCGTGCACCATGGCACCGAGTTTCAGTTGGCGTTTGCTCATGTTCTCTCTCCTTTTAGCGGGAAGCCTGGGTAAGCGGGGCACGTTTGGCGTTGAAGCTTTTGTCGAAGCCTTGGGAGACGTCGATGTGCTTGGTCAGCAGGCCTTCGTCCTGATAGATGTCGGCGGTGGTTTGCAGGCCGCTGATCACCGAGTCGTCAATCGCCACCGGTTGCATATGGGTGGCGTTGGCCACGGCTACGTGCACCTCCAGCGGCAAGCCGGTGATTTTGGCCATGGCGGCGGCGAACGCCTGCGGGTGATCGTTGCTCCAGCGGTAGGCGCGGTCGACCCGTGCCACGAAGTCGTCCAGCTGCACGCGCTTGTCGGCAATTGCCTTGGCGGTGGCGGCGAGGTACAGGTGATTGCTCAGCAGGTTGTTGCCGCTGGCAAGGACCCTTGCCTGGCTCTGGCTGGTGACCACGGTGGTGTAGGGGTCCCAGGTCGACCAGGCATCGGCGGTGCCGTTATCCAGCACCAGCCGTGACTCGCTGGGCAGCAGGAAGATGAACTGCACGTCGTGGGTGGAAAGGCCGGCGCTGCGCAGCGCCTTGATCGCCAGGAAGTGCCCGATGGAGCCGCGGGTGGTGACGATGCGCTTGCCCTTGAGGTCGGCAAGATCGTGGATCGGGGAGTCTTTCGGAACAATCAGCGCGGTGGTGTTGCGGCCTTCGGCGTGGATGATGCTCACCACCTTCAGCGGTGCTCCGGCACCGAGGGCGAATACGTAGGGCGCGTCCCCCAGCGCGCCGATGTCCACGGCCCCGGCGTTGAGGGCTTCGCCCAGCGGTGCGGCGGCGGGGAACTCGGACCACTGGATTTCGTAGGGCACATCCCGGGTTTCGCCGGCGACTTCCAGCAGCGCCTTGATGGTGGATTTCTGGTTGGCCACTCGCAGGGGCTGCAGGTCGGCGGCCTGGCAAGTCGCACCCAGGGTGAGGGCGGCCAGTAAAAGGGCAAGGGTAAAGCGCATCAGGCGGGCTCCAGGCTAGGTCTTGCGTTCAGTCGCCTCCGCCTGGAGAAGGGGTCGGCTGGTAGTGGGAAGAGGAGCGAGCGGGCTCGCTCCTGGGGGTGTTCAGATCACATAAAACCCGTGGGTGCCGTCGCGGGCCAGCTGGTCCACCAGGCCGAACTCCCAGTCGAGGTAGGCCTGCATGGCTTCCTTCGGATTGTCGGTGCCTTCGTACGGGCGGCGGTAGCGGTCGATGCGCGGTGAAGCGAGGCGGGTCTCGCCTTCCTCCAGCGGCAGTTGCGCGGCGATCCAGCTGGCAGTGCCGTCCTGCAGCAGGAACACGGGCTTGCCGGTCAGCGCTTCGACTTGCGCCACCGCGAGGCGCGCCAGCTGGCTGCTGCCACAGGTCAACACATAGCGTTCGGCAGCAGGCACCTTGCGCAAGGCTTCGGGCAACTGCCCGCGCAACGCCCACCAGGCACCGGGAATGTGGCGCTTGACGTAGTTGGCGCTGGCGGTGAAATCCAGTACTGCGGTGTCGCCATGAGCCTGCCATTCGGCGAGGGTGTGCGGGCTGATCAACTCGGCCTGTTGCGGCGCCGGGACGGGGGCAACCCAGGCCCCCGGTTCGCTGAAGTGCGCAGGTTGCAGGTCATCCAGCACATGCACTTCCCAACCCAGTTGTGCGAGCCAGGACGCAGACATATTGGCCCGCACGCCGTCGTCATCCACCAGTACCAGCCGGGCGCCGCGTACGCTGGCGACGTGATCGGTTTCCTGCACCAGTTGGCCGCCCGGTGTGGAGCGCGAGCCGGGCAGGTGGCCGGCTTCGAATTCTTCCGGGGTGCGTACGTCGAACAGGTAAGTGGTGCGCGCCGATTCCTGCTGCCAGCGTTGCAGGTCGGTGAGGGTGGCGCGGCCTACGCGGGCCTTGTCGGCGACTTGGCGGGCGTCCCTGGCGGCGATCTGGCGGTGTTCTTCCGAGGTCGGCGCGAAGCGTCGAGCCTGGCCGTGTTGCAGCTTCTGCCCGGCCAGGGTCCAGCCGATGGTGCCGTTGCGCAGGGCAGACACCGGGTTGGCGATGCCGGCATTGATCAGCGACTGGGTGCCGATGATGCTGCGGGTACGCCCGGCGCAGTTGACGATAATGCGCGTGGCCGGATCCGGTGCCAGCTCACGGGCGCGCAGCACCAGTTCGGCGCCGGGCACGCTGATGCCGGTGGGAATGCTCATGGTCTGGTATTCATCGAAGCGGCGGGCGTCGAGCACCACCACGTCGGCGTTGCTGTCGAGCAACGCCTGCACTTCTTCAGCCGCGAGCGACGGTGTGTGGCGCTGGCTTTCCACCAGCTCGCCAAAGGATTTGCTTGGCACGTTGACGTCGATAAACAGCTCGCCACCGGCGCTGCGCCAACCGTCCAGGCCGCCTTCCAGCAGGCTGACCTCGGTATAGCCGAGCGCCTGCAAGCGCTGGGCGGCGATCTGTGCCAGGCCTTCACCGTTGTCGTACACCGTCACCTGGGTATCCCGGCGTGGGATGCGTGAATACACTTCCAGTTCCAGTTTCGACAGCGGGATATTCGCGGCGAACAGCGGGTGGGATTCGGCGAAAGGCGCTTCCTCGCGCACATCCACAAGGGCGACTTCTTCACGGTCCAGCAGGGCCTGGCGAATCTGGGCGAAGCTGCGGTTCGATACAGTCATGGGGCAGGGCTCTCTTTGGACAGGGCGTCTTTGGACAAATCCCAGATGTTCGGGAGAAAAGCGTTGGAATAACCGGAGATAAACAGTTTCTCGCTGCCGTCCGGCTGGTACACGGCGCGGCGTACCGCACCGATGTTGGCGCCATACACATGAATGCTGATGGACACCTGGTCACTGAAGGCATTGCTGACTTGATGGATGTCACCGATCTTCGGCGACACGGCTTCCACCTGGCCGGGTTCCAGCTGGATGCGCTTGCCGTCGGCGACCAGTGCGCCCTCGGCGTTACGCTCAAAGCCCTGGGAATACTCGGAACCGCGCAGCATGCCGATCAGCCCCCACACGCGATGGTCATGGATCGGCGTGGTCTGCCCCGGCCCCCACACAAAGCTGACGATGCTGAAGCGCTGGCGCGAATCGGCGTGCAGCAGGAATTGCTGATAACGCTCGGGGTCGGGTTGGGCAAACTCGTCCGGCAGCCAGTCATCGTGGCTGACCAGTTGCGCCAGCAGCTTGCCGCCGCGGTGCAGCAGGTCGCCTTCGCGAGGGTTGCCGTCGATCAATTCCGCCAGGGCGCCAATGAATGCTCTGAGTCTCTCCGGGTGTCGGGCCTGGGTCATGACAATTCCATCGTGGGTGGTTCGTGGTGATGGGTTTATCTAAGCATAATGTTTATAGTTAATATGCTATTTTTTAATGATTAGGTTATAGCGGAAAGTAATTTAGAACCGGTTTGAATAGCGTTAGACGTTATCGATCCGGGGGTTGGGCTATCCAGCCACCGTTTATGGAACTATGCTTTTCACACATCTTAATGACTGTTCTCTATGTGCGGCCCAAATGAAAATTGACGATATCGATGCCTTTGTCGAAGTGATTCGTTGCCAGTCCATCAGCCATGCCGCCGAGTCGCTGCAACTGACCCAGCCGGCCATTACCCGTCGCGTGCAGAACTTCGAGCAGGCGCTGGGGGTGGAGTTGTTCGACCGCAACACCAAGCCGCTCAAGCCTACTTTGATCGGTACGCGGGTGTATGAACAGTGCCGTTCGATCCTTCGGGAAATGGACGCCCTGCGTGAACTGGTGGCCACCGACGCGCCGCCCACCGGCCTGCTGCGCCTGGGGGTGCCGCAGACCATTGGCGACGTGGTGTTGCTGGACGCCCTCAAGCACCTGCGCATTGAATTCCCCGAGCTGCGGGCCCAGGTGGCTACCGGCTGGGGCAGCCAACTGGTGGGCAAGATCGAGCGCGGCGAACTGGACGCGGCGGCGGCGCTGTTTCCGGCGGGCAAGATCTTCCCGGACAACATCGTCGGCGAGTCCATCGGCAAGATGGAACTGGTGGTGGTGTGTGCCAAGGCCCAACTGCCGAAGAAGCCCTGCAAGCTGGCAGACGTGTACCAGAATGGCTGGATCCTGAACCCGGATGGCTGCGGTTTCCGTGCCGGGTTGCAACGCACCCTGTCGGACCAGGGCCTGGCGTTGCGGGTCAACCTGGAGACCTTCGGCACCGAGCTGCAACTGGGCCTGGTGGCTGACGGCCTGGGCCTCGGCCTGGTGCCACGCCCGCTGCTGGAGCGCAGTGCCCATCGCGATCAACTGGCGGCCATGCCCCTGAAGGACTTCAAGCCGGTGATGGACCTGTGGCTGATCTACCCGCATTTCCTGGGCAACCTGCAAGGGCCGGTGGACGCGTTTGGCAAGCTGGTGGCGGCGTCGTTGCACAAGGTGCGCAATGCGGCATGATATGAAAAAAAATAATAATTAGCTTAGATTAAAATGTGCTTTTTATTATTTTTGGTCATCCCCTAGGCTTGCCTGGAAGTCCTTAAGGCCATCCAGGAAGTTTTGCCATGAGCAGCGTCACCTCGATCTCCAGTGTCTCGAACAACGTCCGCCAGCGGGTTACCCCGGAAGAGTGGGAGGTGCGCGTTAAACTTGCGGCGGCCTATCGGCTGGCGGCCTTGTACAAGTGGACCGACCACATCTACACGCACTTCTCCGCCCGGGTGCCGGGGCCTGAGGAGCATTTCCTGATCAATGCCTACGGGCTGTTGTTCGATGAGATCAGCGCTTCGAATCTGGTCAAGGTGGATATCGACGGCACGATTGTCGATGACCCTACGGGCCTGGGGATCAACTATGCGGGCTATGTGATCCACAGCGCTATCCATGGGGCTCGCCACGATTTGCAGGCCGTGCTGCATACGCATACGCGCGACGGTATTGCGGTGTCGGCGCAGAAGGACGGGTTGTTGCCGATCTCCCAGCATTCCATCGGGTTTTCCGGGCGCGTTGCGTACCACGGGTATGAAGGTGTGGCCCTTGACCTGGATGAGCGTGAGCGGTTGGTGGCGGACCTGGGGGACAAGAGTGTGATGATCTTGCGCAACCATGGATTGCTGACGGCGGGGGTGAGTGTGGAGCATGCGTTCCAGCAGCTGCAGGGGCTGGAGCGGGCGTGCAATATCCAGATTGCGGCGCAGGCGGGGGGGAATGCCGAGTTGATCTTTCCGCCGGCGGAGGTGGTGGCCAAGGTGGAGAAGCAGGCAGAAGTGTTCAAGAGCGGGGATGGGCCGGGGGTGGCGCGGCACTGGAATGCGTTGATTCGGCAATTGGAGCGTACGGATACTGATTACAAACTTTGACGTTGTGGGTTTGGTATTTTCGCTTGGTTGTGGGTGTATATCCGTTATTTAGGTAACGGCCACTATTGGTTCCGCTCTTACAGCGGCTCACTTTTGAAAAGCGCAAAAGTAAGCAAAACGCTCTTGCCCCACCACTCGG
>NZ_JBYSWF010000033.1:0-73753 GCF_058780865.1 Pseudomonas sp. GP01-A4 | reverse complement strand
TTTTGGCTGGGCCGGCATTCCGGGCGTTTGCCAAAAGTGACCCGCTGTAAGAGCGGAACCATAAGTGGCCGTTACCGAAGAAACGGATATGTACTCGGTCCCCCTCCCTCAGGCCACTTTTCCAGCCGCCTGGCGCTCCCGCTCAGCCACCAACTGCCGAGTCAGCGGAATCAGCCTCTTCCCGTAATCAATAGCATCATTCAGCGGATCAAACCCACGAATCAAAAAGGTCGTGATACCCAGGTCGTAATAGTCGAGCAGAGCCTCGGCCACCTGATCCGCAGTACCCACCAAAGAAGTAGAGTTACCCTGGGCCCCCAGCAACCCCGCAATCCCGGTCCACAACCGCTTATCCAACCGCGACCCCTGGGCCGCCGCCGCCAACAGCCGCCGCGACCCCTCATTCGGCGGTTCACGCCTCACAAACCCATTCTTCTCAGCCAGCGCCGTCGCCTGCTCCAGGATGCGATCCGCACGCTCCCAAGCCAGCGCTTCAGTCTCTGCCAGAATCGGCCGCAACGACAAACTGAAGCGAACCGTACGCCCATGCCTGGCCGCCTCAGCCCGCACCTGGGCGACCACTTCCTTCACCTGCTCGTAGGTCTCACCCCACAGCGCATACACATCCGCATGCTTGCCCGCCACCGCAATGGCCGCCGCTGAAGACCCGCCAAAATACAACGGTATATGCGGCTGCTGCGGCGACTTCACCGTCGAAAACGCACCCTCGTACCGGTAGTAAGTGCCGTGATGGTCGAAGGGCTTTTCACTGGTCCATTCCTGCCGCACCACGCTCAAGTACTCGTCGGTGCGCGCATAACGCTCATCCTTGTCGATATGACTGCCATCGGCCCGCAGTTCACGGTCGTCGCCGCCGGTGATGATGTGCACCGCGGTGCGCCCGCCGTTGAACACATCCAGCGTGGCGAACTGCCGCGCAGCGAGGGTGGGTTGGACGAAGCCGGGCCGGTGGGCAATCAGGAACTGCAGCTTTTTCGTCACGCTGGCCGCATGGGCAGCGATCAACGTACTGTCCGGGCTGTTGGAATGGAAGGCCACCAGCGCGCGGTCGAAGCCGGCCTCTTCGTGGGCGCGGGCCACGGTCTCCACGTAGTCGGGCTGCAAGGTCGGGCCGCTGCGAGGGTGGATCTCGGAGGCGTGGTGGCCGCCGATATAGCCGATAAATTCGATGCTCATGGTCAGTCCTTGTTGAGGGCAGGAATAAAGCTGCTATCGAAAATAGGGGCCGCACCCGGGCCTGTAAAATGCCGATTGGTTCTATCCTAATTATAAAAATACAGAATCATTTTTTTATATCGTTATCAGTAATACGCATTTTAATCGTATTAGGTTATTCCCAAATAGAATTTCACTGAGGTTTTTTATGCGAATAGCATGAAACCGCAGCGGCGCTCCTGGCCGTGTTCTTGATGAGGAAGGAAGCCCGATGACTGAAAAGTCCCTTAACGCCAGTTCGTTTTCCGTCGACAAGGCCGAGGGTCAAGCCGGCGTTGCGTCCCGCTTGATTCCGCGCTGGCTGCGCAACTGGCGCACCCCCGATGTGTTGCTGCGGCTGGTCAGCCCGATTGTGTTGCTGTTGCTGTGGGAACTGGCCTCCGAGCTGGGCTTGATCCCGGCACGGATCATCGCCGCGCCGTCTCAGATTGGCGGCACCCTGTGGGCAATGATCGTCTCCGGAGAGCTGGGCAAGCACCTGCTGGTGTCCCTGCAACGGGCGTTGCTGGGCTTGAGCATCGGCGTGAGTATCGGGGTGGTGGCCGCGTTGATCACCGGCCTGTCGAAGCGCGGCGAGGTAATCCTCGACTCACCGATGCAGATGCTGCGCACCATTCCTTCCCTGGCACTGGTGCCGTTGTTCATCCTCTGGTTCGGCATCGGCGAGTTCACCAAGATCGCACTTATCGTTACCGGCACCACCTTTCCGGTGTACCTCAACCTGTTCGCCGGCATCCGCAACATCGACCCCAAACTGATCGAGGCCGCCAACACCCTCGGCCTCAACCGTCGTGAGCTGATCTGGCACGTGATCCTGCCGGGCTCGTTGCCTTCGTTTTTTGTCGGCCTGCGCTATTCCCTGGGCATCTCCTGGCTGGCCCTGGTGTTTGTCGAGCAAATCAACACCACCGCCGGTATCGGCTACCTGGCCAGTGATGCGCGGGACTTCATGCGCACCGACGTGATCGTGATCTGCCTGTTGATCTATAGCGTGCTGGGCCTGCTGATCGACGGCTTGATCCGCACCCTGGAACGTTTTGCCCTGGCCTGGCGCCCATCGTTTGTGAGGAACTGACATGTCGATTCTCGAAGCTTCAACAGCACCGGTGCAGTTGCGCAATGTGGTGCGCCAGTTCGGCCAGCAGCGGGTCATCGACGGCCTGGACCTGGATATCGCCCCGGGGGAGTTCGTTGCGTTGCTGGGTGCCAGCGGTTCCGGCAAGACCACTTTGCTGCGCAGCCTCGCGGGCCTGGACAGCATCGACAGCGGCCAGTTGCGCGTGCCCAAGGCCCGGGCGGCGGTGTTCCAGGAGCCGCGCCTGATGCCGTGGAAGCGCGCCTGGAAAAACGTGATTCTCGGCCTGCGGGTTCCCGACGCCAAGGCCCGTGCGGTGCAGGCGTTGACGGAAGTCGGGCTGGCCCATCGGCTGGAGGCGTACCCGGCGACCCTCTCCGGCGGCGAGGCCCAGCGCGTGGCATTGGCCCGCGGCCTGGTGCGCGAGCCCAAGCTGCTGTTGCTCGACGAACCCTTCGCCGCGCTGGATGCGCTGACCCGCATCAAGATGCATCGCCTGATCATCGAGCTCTGGCGCAAACACACGCCGGCCGTGTTGCTGGTGACCCACGACGTCGACGAAGCGATCCTGCTGGCCGACCGCGTGATCGTGCTGGCGGAGGGCAAGATTGCCGAGCAACTGCGCATCGACCTGCCCCGTGCACGGGATACCGGCCAGGACGGTTTCCAGGCGATTCGCGCCCGCTTGCTGAGCCTGTTGGGGGTTGAAGTGGACGCCCCGGCCGCCCAGCCTGCGAACGCCAGCGTCAGGCGGTTTGCCCATGGTTGAATTCAGAACCCTTTGCCTGTTGGCGGCTGCACTGCTGATGGGCGGCTGCGACAAAGCCGCTGAAGCGCCGAAGTCTGCATCGGATCTGTCGGGTGTGACCTTGATCCTCGGTGACCAGGCCAAGGGCTTGCGTACGGTGGTGGAGGCCGCCCACGCCCTGGATGGCATCGACTACAAGGTCCAGTGGGCCAACTTCCAGGGCGCCGCGCCGCTGTTCGAAGCCTTGCGCGCCGGCGCCGTGGACCTCGGCCCGGCCGGGGATACACCGGTGCTGGCGGCTGCCACCGGAGGCACGCCGCTGCGTATCGTTGCGGTGCGCCGCAGTCAGGCGCGCAGCATTGCGATCCTGGTGCCGCCCGATTCACCGATCCACAGCGTGGCCGATCTGAAAGGACGCAATGTGGTGGTGTCGTCGGCCCGTGGGAGCATTTCCCAGTACCTGCTGATCCGCGCCCTGGCGAATGCCGGCGTGGATGAAAAGGACGTCAACGTCGGCTTCGTGCTGCCCACCGATGCATTACCTGCGTTCAACGCCGGCAAGATCGAAGCCTGGGCGACCTTCGGGGTGTACCAGGCGTTCGCCGAACAGCAGGGCGCGCGGGTGCTGATCAGCGGGGAGGGCATCAATACCGGCCTGACGTTTATTACCGCGTCCGATGAAGTGCTCAGCGACCCGCTCAAGCGCCAGGCGTTGCGTGACGTTTTGCAGCGGTTCGCCAAGGCTTTTGAATGGGCGCAGCAGAACCCCGAGGAATACGCACGGGTGTTTGCCACGGTCAACGATATCCCGCTCAAGGTTTCACAGTTGCTGCGCACATGGGGTGATGAGTCGCTGCTGCCAGTAGAGGAGCGGGATGTGCAGGCGTTGCAGCAGGTGGATGATTTGTTTGTGGAAAAGAAGATTTTCCCGCACCGGGTAGAGGTACGGAAACTGACGGATACCGAGGTGTTTTCGCCGCAATCGCTGGCTGGCGCGCCCTGAAGTCGTTGTGTTTTGCCCGGACCTGAGGTCTCATGGGTCCGGGAAAAACTTGCGGGTAGGGAACAGCACTTGATACGGGAAGAACTGGCGCAATATGGCGGTATCACCGTCATGATTCCGGCCGCAGTGGTGATCGCCGTCTGGCTCTGGTATTCCCGGCCCCAGGCGGTCAAGTGGTGGCTGATGACCATCGCCTGCACCTATTCCATCGTGGCGTTCAGCAAGTTGCTGTTCAAGGGCTGGGGCGTGGCGCTCCAGCAGCTGGATATTGCGGTGCTCAGCGGTCACGCCATGAATACGTCGTTGATGGTGCCCGTGGCGATGAGCCTGGTGGCGCGCCGGGTCAACCCCGAGTGGCGCTGGCCCGCAGCTATCGCCGGGATGTTGATCGCCGGCTGGTTCAGTGCCTATTGCGTGGCACCCTATATTCACCCACTCAACGAAGCACTGGCCGGTGGCTTTTTGGGCGGCATGGCGGCACTGGCGTTTCTATGGCGCCTTGAGGTGGTGGAAGTGCGGGTTTCCCCATCGTTGATCGGGGGGGGAATGGTGATCCTGTTGTTAAGTGCGATGGCACCCAAGTACAACGCCGAGAAGCTGCTCAACCATGTGGCAGTGGCCGTATCAGGTGCCGACCAGGCCCATCAGGAGCCTTCCTGGCGGACCTCTTCCATGCAGTTGAACGCCGAGTAAGTGGCCAGGTCCAGGGCCAGGTTACTTTCCACCAGCAGCTCCAGCAGCACCGTCTGGCAATTGAAGCGCCGGGCATCGCCACGGCGCTGCGAACGCTTCATCTGCTTGAACAGCGTGTCGGTTATGTCCTGCGGTGAGATGCCGCGCAACTGATCCAGCCAGTGGGACATGATCCGGGTGTTGCGCGCATATTGCTCCGCCGGCAGTTGTTCGTGCGGTGCCAGGCCCACGAAACCTTCAAACGTGTTCGTCAGCCTTTTCAAGGCGTAGGCCCGTTTCAGATCCTCATAAATGCTCATGGCCGCTCCTCGGTGCAGGAAATATTCGCCAATAGTTCGGCCGTCTTCATTTGCATCAGGTGGCTGTCGCCGCGGCTCTCCACGCACAGGCAGATGGACAGGGGATTGCTCACCTGCAACTTGAAGCGCCAGTCGGCGAACACCATTGAAAGCCCGGTACAGGATTCGTCACTGTCCAGGGAATGGCCGGCGTATAACACCTGCATGCGTTCTACAACGGTGGTTGAACTATTAACCTTGACGTGAATGTTTCCCGAAGAAGGAAACAGGCCGATACGCTCTACCAATAGCTTTGAACTTTTCATGGCCGTCCCTCGCTGTTAATTCACGTATTACTTTATTCTCAAGAGGTGAAAAAGTAAGCGGATGTTATTTTTAGTCTGTTATTAAGTTGAATGTTATTTCTTGTCTGTTCAGCGCCGCTATCAGTCACTTCTTTGCACTCGGCTGATTTCTGCCAATGGCAAGTTGATGCGTTGTTCCCGTTGCAGGAAGTTCATCAGCAACACCACACGTTCCTCACCGTCCATGGCCAGGAAGACCGCTTCAAGTTCGGCAAACGGCCCTTCATTGATGCGCACGCTTTCGCCGGGCTGCAACAGGGCGCTCACCACGGCCTGGTGGTCGCGCTCCTGGAGTTCGTCCACCAGCGTGTCGCTGATGGGCAACGGGTGCGCGCCGAATGCCACCACCCGCGACACACCGCGGGTCGAGCGCAGTGAGCTCCAGCTGTCCTGCTGGCTCATTTGAATAAACAGATAACCGGGAAACAACGATTCACGGGTGGTCCTGCGCTGGCCCTTCAACAGCCGTTCGCGTTTATAGGTAGACCGGAAGCAGGTATAGCCCTGGCGCTGGAGGTGCTCCTCGGCGCGCTCGTCCTGCCGGGATTTGCACTGGACCAGGTACCAGGCTTTGTTGGCATTTGCGCTCATGGGAGTTCCTCTTCCTATATAAGGCGATACGTGACAAGGCTGTAATTTAAAGCCGATGGGGGTGACGAAGTAATGAATGTTATAAATTGTCGGGTTGAAGGCGGTGGTTGTTATTTTTCGTCCGGAGATAATTTTGGGGGAAGTAAGGGTTACGTGTTAATAAATACTGCCGTGAAGTAATGAAGTTGAAGATGTTGCGTCATGGGGTAATGGATGGCCCGGGGATAGTGCCTTGTTTAAAAGAGTGTTGATTGTCTGTATTGGCAATATTTGCCGTAGTCCCACCGCGGAAAGTCTTTTGCGTGGCGCACTCCCGTGCTCCGATATCAAGATCAGTTCTGCAGGTATTGCCGCGTTGGTCGGCAAGCCGATTGAAACCACCGCCCGTGCGGTACTCGAAGCCCACGGTCATCCGGCCGACAAGCACCAGGCCACCCAGTTGGCGCCACAGGCGATCAGTGAAGCCGACCTGATCCTGGTCATGGAACGACAGCACATCAATGCCGTACTCAGCATGGCGCCCGAGGCACGAGGCAAGGTCTTGCTGCTGGGCAAATGGCAAAACGAGCGAGAGATCAGCGACCCGTACCGTCAAGGCAAGGCCGCGTTTGTGCACGCTTATGCGTTGATCGAAGAAGCTGTAAACGCATGGGCGCAGCGTCTTGCACGCTGATCGCCACTACTTTTTGAATCGAAATAAAGGCTAAGAATCCGACTTATGCAGCAAACGCCAGCAGTCACCGTACAGGAAGACGATAACGGGGAGATTGATCTCCTCGGTCTGTTTGGAACACTGATCGACCATAAATGGCTGATCGCTGCGGTGACCGGTGCCTTTATGGTCACTGGCGCCGCCTATGCGGTGCTGGCAACCCCGGTCTACCAGGCGAATGCCCTGCTGCAGGTCGAAGCGAAAAAGAACGACTTGCTGGGCTTCTCGGACATCGGCGGGATGCTGGGCAAGGAGTCGCCGTCGGCCACCGAGATCGAGCTGATCCAGTCCCGCTACGTGATTGGCAAAACCGTCGACAACCTGAAACTCGATATCGTCGTACAGCCGATGTACTTCCCGGTGGTGGGTGAGTTCCTGGCGCGCCGCTTCCAGAAGGCCAACCCCGGTGCAATCGCCGAGCCGCTGCTGGGCCTGGACAGCTTCGCCTGGGGCGGCGAGTCGCTGAAGATCTTCAAGCTGGACCTGCCCGACGGGCAATTGGGCAAGAAGCTGACCCTGACCGTGGGTGAAAACGCGCACTACACCCTGGTGGATGAAGATGACCAGGTGCTGGCGGCCGGCGAGGCCGGGCAGCCGTTCGAGCAAAATGGCGTGGCATTCCAGATTGAAGAACTGCGCGCCAAGCCCGGCACGCGTTTCCGGGTGATCCGCAATGCGCGACTGACCAGCATCCTCGACTATCAGGAGAACCTGGATGTGGTCGAGCGAGGGAAGGAGTCGGGCATGATCGGCCTGGCACTGGAAAGCACCGAGCCGGACCAGGCGATCAAAATCCTCAATCAGATCGCGGCGATCTACGTGCGGCAGAACGTGGAGCGCACCTCGGCTGAGGCGGCGCAAAGCCTGGCGTTTCTCAAGGAGCAACTGCCGGAGGTCAAGAAGGACCTGGAAAAAGCCGGGAAGGCCTTGAATGAATACCAGATCCGCAGCAAGTCGGTGGACATCACCCTGGAAACCAAGGCGATTCTCGACCAGATCGTGGGCCTCGATACCAGCATCTCCGAGCTGAAGCTGCAACAGGCCGAGATGGACCGCAAGTTCACCCGCCAGCATCCCGCGTATCGCGCATTGCTGACCCAGATCGGCGAGCTGACCAGCAAGCAGCAGAGCCTGGCGAGCCGGGTCGAGAGCCTGCCTTCCACCCAGCAGGAACTGCTGAGCCTCACCCGGGATGTCGAGGTCGGCACGGCCATTTACACCCAGTTGCTCAACAAGTCCCAGGAACTCGATGTGATGCGCGCGGGCACCGTGGGCAACGTGCGCCTGATCGACACCGCAGACGTCAATTTCTTCAAGCCGATCAAGCCGAAAAAGATCCTCATCGTGCTGATCGCGACGCTGCTGGGCGGCTTCCTGGCGGTGACGCTGGTGCTGCTGCGCAAGGCGCTGAACCGTGGCCTGGAAAGCCCCGAGGCCATCGAGCAACTGGGCTTGCCGGTGTACGCGTCGATTCCGTACAGCACGCTGCAAAAGGTCGAAGAAGACAAAATCAGCCGCGGGCGTGGGCGTGCCGATGCCGGTTCTTCATTGCTGGCCATCAGTCACCCCACGGACCTGGCAGTGGAGGCCTTGCGCAGTTTGCGCACCAGTTTGCACTTCGCGATGCTCGAGGCGCCGAATAACCGGATCATGATTTCCGGCCCCAGCCCCGAGGTGGGTAAAACCTTTGTCTCGGTGAACCTGGCGGCGGTCATCGCGCAAACCGGGCAGCGCGTGTTGTTGATTGACGTGGATATGCGACGGGGCTACCTGCACAAAGTGCTGGGTGTGCCGGCCAAGGATGGGCTTTCCGACATCCTCTCCAATCAATGCACCCTTGAATCCGCCATCCACAAAACCGGCATTGAAAACCTCGACATCATCAGCCGCGGGCAAATACCGCCGAATCCTTCCGAGCTGCTGATGCACCGCAACCTGACCGAGCTGTTGGCGCAGGTCAGCGAACGGTATGACCTGGTGATTCTGGATACGCCACCGCTCTTGGCCGTGACCGACGCAGCCATCGTGGGACGGCAATCGGGGACCAACCTGATCGTCACCCGCTATGGCTTGAACCCGGCAAAAGAGATCGAGCACACCATGCGCCGATTTGCCCAGAACGGCATCGTGCTCAGGGGCGCGATCTTCAACGGCGTTGAAAAGAAAGCGTCGGCCAAATATGGCTACGGCAACTACGGGTATTACCAGTACGAGTACCAGGCTGATCGGAGCTGATTCACCACTGTAATTGCAGGATAGAGGTCACGTTTTCAGGAAATGAACGAAAAATCCTGGGGCGGTAGCGTGCCAAATTCAAATCAGCATAAAGAATACCCAGCCATGTTTTACCTGTTATCCCTTATCGCGCTGTCAGCGGGTTTGCTCGCGGCGAAAAATCCAAAATACTCAATCGTAGTGTTCGGGATAATGCTGGCTGTTATTCCCACGGGTAACTCCTACAGCGAAATAATCTCGCTCAAGGGTATCTACTTCTTTGACTTTTATATCGTCGGCGGGCTGGGCGCACTGCTGATCCGGCAGGTGGCTACACAGAAGAAACAATTGACGGTACCGGGCGGCCTGCTTTTTGGTTGCGGGCTGTATGTGGTGTTACTCGCCTGCGGCCTGCTGGAGTCCTCGAACAAATACCTGTTGAAGGATGTTCGGCCTTTTATAATGATCCTGTCATTTATCGTGCTCTCGAACATCGCGACCCTTGCCGCAAAAACGCTGAAGTTGCAGACAGTGCTCCTGCTATTGATCGCGATGACCGCCTTCAATGTGCTGGACATTGCCTGGTTACGCTTGGGCTTGTACAAGTTTCAAGACGTCTACTACGAAGAAAACGCCTACCGCTACCTGGACGGCGGTACGTACGCCGCCGTGGCCTACCTGATTTATTACTTCATAGACCCACGGCTGTTCGAACACAGGAAAAAGCTCGCAAGCATTTGCCTGGCCACTTCATTCATCTGTTTGTTCATTGCCAACTCTCGCTTCATCTTTGTCTCGGTGTTTGCGGCGATCATCATCCACCAATACACCCGGCCCGCCCGCATGATAGGCGTTGCCCTGGCCGGGGCGGTGGTGCTGATGGCGTTCATTGGCATCAGCAATATGATCGGGGCTGATCGAATCAATGATGGTTTGTCGTCCGAAGGCATGGCCGCCCAATTGGCCACGCGCTTCAGCCCGGCGCTGGAGTTGATCCGCGGCATGAACCCGCTGCATTACTTTGTGGGACTGGGCGCGGGCACGCCGTTCGAGATTCCCTGGTTCGAGTACCGTGGCCTCGATGACAAGAACTCGAATATCGACAGTGCCTACCTAACCTACTTCGTTAAGTACGGGCTGATCGGCGTGTACTTGCTGTACGTGTTCATTACCTCGATTACCCAGCACATGAACAGCCGGGTGGCGGTTTCGATCGCCATCTTTCTGGGGGTGATGTTCGTTGTCTCGGCCACGCCTTATCAGCCGTACGCCATCGGTATCGCGTATGGCGCGATTGTGCTGCGGGTCTGTTCCGAACACACCGCCAGGCAACGCAAAAAGATCCTCAAGCCTGGCCAGCCGCTGATAACCACACCCTTGCAGGTGAATGCCGGATGAACAGCACACTGTTGAAAAAGTTCGTGTCCAGTACGGCATGGAGTTTCGTTTCTGCCGTGGCCACCAAAGTGTCGGTGGTCATCACCGGCATCCTGGTTGCCCGGGTATTGGGTGCGCAATCGTTTGGCGAGTATGGCTTGATCCAGAGCGCGATTGTGATGCTTGCCAACGTCGCCGCCCAAGCCACCACCACGGCGACGGCCAAGCATATCGGGCAGTTCAAGGAGACCTGTCCCGAGAAGACCGGCAGGGGCATCGCGCTGACGCTGCTGTTCTCGGTTGTGTTCAGCGGGATGATCATCGGGACAGCGCTGTTTTTCCCGCACTTTTTCTCCAGCGTTATCCTTGGGGCAGACAGCCTCAGCGCTGCATCGCTGATCGTATTGAGCACCATCACGTTGATTATCCTGTCGGGATGGACCCAGGGCTGCCTGACCGGTTGGGGCCAATACCGGACAATCGCGACCATCAATGGAATCATTGCGATTGTCGCGATTCCGGCGACGTACTTCCTGACCCTGCAGTTCCGACTTAACGGTGCGCTGCTGGGCTTGGCCGGTTCTCAATTGCTGATCGTGTTCTTCAGCGCACTGGCCTGCTGGAAGACATTGAAGGCCCGAAATACCACGCTGAGTTTCAAAGGTGCAATGACTGAAAAGCACGCAGTGCTGTCGGTTGGCCTGCCGGTATTGCTGACGGGGTTGATGGTCGCCCCGATGAACTGGTTCGCCAACAAGTTGCTGGCGGAAACAACTAACGGCCTTGCCGCATTGGGCATGTACGCCGCCGCGATGCAATGGAACGCGATCTTTTCCCATGTTTCCGTGGTGTTGGGCTCTGTGCTGGTGCCGATGCTGGCCGCCGCGCTGGGCGGTAAAAGCCGCAAGTTGGACGCCTTGAACTTTCTGTCGGGCTGGCTGGTGGTGTTGGTGATCATACAGCCGGTGATCATGTTCCCCGAGTTGCTGGCCAAACTGTATGGCAGCAGTTTCCTGGGGCGGGATTTTGAAGTGACATTAGTCCTGGTAATCCTGGGTTCGCTGCTCAGTGCATTCAAGTCCGGTATTTCAAGAAAGATGATCGTGATGAACCTGGCCTGGTTCAGTGTGATGAGTAACATTCTATGGGGAGTGTTATTCATTGCCGGAGCACTGTGGCTTCGGGAAGAAGGTGCAATCGGGATTGCCAAGGCATTTATCGGTTCGCAGTTTATTCACTTCCTGCTGGGACTGCCGTATTTCGTCTACAAGAAGATATTACCTCTGGAGTTGCTCGTATCTCCCAGGATCCTGATCTTGTGGACATTGCCTTTCATCAGTTTCATATCAAGCGCCTATGTCGAAAGTGTGCTGTATCGATTAATGATCATGGCGCTGATATTTATCTACATTCTCGCAACAACGTTTGCCTTGAATGCCGTGTTTAATGACCCCGTGGAAAATGGAAGCCCAGCATGAATGTCAGCAAAGTATATATCCGGGGGGCATACGGTCCTGGTAATTTGGGTGATGACGTATTAATGCTATGCGTGATCAATATTCTGAAAAAACGCTTTAAGGAATCGGATATAGCGGTGGGTGTCGATCATCCGCAGATCGCCAGGAACTTCAACCCGCGTATCAAGTGGCTGCACATCAAGGAGCCGGTCAAGGCTGACCTGGTGGTGTTGGGCGGTGGGGGCCAGTTCTTCTCGTTCATCCCGCCGGCCAAAGAGGCGGCTGCCAACAAAGGCATCGTGGCGAAGCTGTGCAAGAGCATCAAGGCGCAGACCGACCTGAAGTCCACGCTTCTGCGTTTGTATGTCGGGTTGCGCGGTGGTGTCGACAGGATCTATTTCCACCGGCGCCTGGCAGCGTTCTGCATTGGCCTGGGCCCCTTCGATGGCGGCGGCAAGCTGCTGACCCGCGCCGTCAGCGTGATCAATCGCTGTGACTACATTTCCGTGCGGGACGGTACCAGCCAGCAGCATTGCAAGGCCTTCGGAAAGTCCGACGTCGAGGTGTACACCGACCCCAGCCTGCTTTCCGACCTGTGGATCTCCAGCAAAGACCTGGAGGTCGGTAGCCTCAAGAAGGGCAAGTACCTGTCCTTCATCCTGCGCGACTGGCCCCATGACGCGAACGGGCAACAGTTCATCAAGGCGATGGTCCAGGCCGCGGATGAGCTCGCCAAGCGTGGCGAGCAGGTACGCCTGGTCTCGCTGTACAAGGAACGTGACCAGCACCTGATCGACAAGTACCACAGGTTCGAATGGTTGTGCTGGGACGCGGCGGGCGATACGCCAGAAACCTTCATGGCGAAACTGATCGTCGAGTCCGACGTGATCATCAGCGCCCGTGCACACGGTGTACTGCTGCCGGCTTCCCTGGGCTTTCCCACCATCGCGGTTGAAATCGAAAACAAGCTGAAAAAAGTCCATGAAATGCTGCCGCAGGGCACCCGGCTGGTCAGCACCCCAGACCCTGAGGTGATCAAGGCCACCATCAGCGAATTCCGGCAATCCAAGGCGCAAATGGCCGAGCACCTCAAGCAGGAGATCGCCCAGCGTTCTTCCCTTGCGCAAAAAGCGGTCGACGACTTTTTGAAATGGGTCGATGAAAAATAAAGTGGAGGGGCAACCGACGTGAAAAAGACAGCCTCGACGCTACTCATTGTGGCGTGCGCTCTGCAGGTGGCTGCCAGCGGCGCATCTGAGTTGAACGACCGTTGCGAGCCAGGCATCAAGAACATCTACCCGTCACTGCCGGACATTTCGCAGATGGCCGACGGGCCCCAGGCGCAAAGCAGCATAAAGGGCAGGGCCAATCTGACGAACAAGGCCTACAGCCAAAAGATCAAGGACATTGCCGTGCATTTTCCGGCCGGCTCCTATGACCCGGGTTCGATGGTGCGCCTTGGGTTGCCCTACGGCGGCATTGAATTCAAATCCCCACTGCCGCAACCGGGCAGGGAATGCCTGGTACTGACCTATGAGTTGAAGTTCGACAGGAATTTCGACTTTGTAAAAGGCGGCAAGCTCCCGGGCCTCTACGGTGGCACCGGCAATACGGGCGGCAAGATACCGAACGGCCATGACGGCTTTTCCACGCGCTACATCTGGAAAGAAAAGGGCGCCGGCGCCATTTACGCGTATTTGCCCACCAGTAAAACCTGGGGCACGGCAGTCGGGTTGGGTTCCTGGATCTTTACGGTGGGGCAATGGCACAGGTTGGAGCAACTGGTGAAGTTGAATACGCCGGGGCAGGCCGACGGTGTGATTTCCATTTGGTACGACAACCAGCTGGTGCACTCGGAAACCGGGCTGACGTTTAGAGACACGCCGGAGATCACCATCGACGGCTTGCTGTTTTCGACGTTCTTCGGTGGCAATAACCCGTCTTTCGCCACGCCGGTGAGTACCAATATCAGCTTCAGGAATTTTGTGATGAGTTCACAGCGCGTAACGGATACTTCAGGGCAGGGCGAGTAGATGAAGAACCTGAAACTGAACATCAAGAAGGCCGCTGTTGCGCTGTTCAATACGCTGCTCAGCCTGGCGTTGTTTTTCAATCTGCGACGCGCGTTGCTCCGGGCAACCGGATGCCGGGTGGGCGCCCGCACCACGATCCACCGCAACGTGGTGTTTTTCTCCTTCGGCAACTTCTCGGTCGGGAAAAACTGCACGGTCAATTACGACTGCTACCTGGATAACCGGGCGGGCATCCGCATCGGCGACAACGTCAATATTTCCCATAACACCCGGATTTATACGCTGGGCCACGATATCGATGACCCCATGAGTTGCCTGGTGGGGAAGCCGGTGTTGATTGAAGACAATGCCTGGATCTTTCCCAATGTGATGGTGATGCCAGGCGTCACCATCGGAACAGGCGCGGTTGTTTATCCGGGCAGTGTGGTCACGCGCAACGTTGCAGCGTATTCGATCGTGGGTGGCAATCCGGCCAAACATATCCGCTTCAGAAACAACACTATTCGATACAACGCCGACTTTCCGATCTGGTTTGCAGTGTAAGCAATCTCACTGGCCCCACCTTTATTTATGCAGGACTCTGACGTGAAATCATTAATGATTGCATGGATTGGCTATCAACGACGCGCCGATACCATGAAGCAATACTGGGCGTATGACATTCTGCATCTGCCCAACCAGTTCAAGAAGAAATCCGCGCGGCCGCTGGATTACTTGATCAAGTCGTTTAAAACCCTGAAGACCCTGTTGGCCGGTTCGCCTGACGTGCTGTGGGTGCAGTTGCCGCCGAGCCCGGTATTGCATATAGCACTGGCCTACAAGTTTATATTCAACCGCCGGCTGAAGATTATCGCCGATGCCCACAACAGCCTGTTGCGCAAACAATGGATAGGCTTTCCGGGCACGGTAGCGCTGTTGAATAGAATCGATGCCGTCGTCGTTCATAATTTTAAAGTCAAAGAAGAGTTGGCCGGCCTGGGCGTCAATGACACCAATATCTTTATCCTGGAAGACTTGCCGTGTGACTTTCACGCGGCGCCCGCCAGTGAGCGCGAGACACCCTATGTACTGTTTCCGTGCTCGTTTGATATCGATGAACCGATCGAGATCGTGATCAACGCCGCCCGGGAAATGCCCGGTGTCGACTTCCTGATCACCGGCAAGCATCAGGGCAAGCTCTCCGAGGAACTCGTGGCGTCACTCCCCGAGAACATCAAGCTGACCGGCTTCCTCAGCAAGGCGACCTTTGAACAGCTGCTGTGCCACGCGAATGTGGTGCTCGGCCTGACCACCCGCGACAACGTCCAACTGAGCGTGGCCAACGAAGCGGTCAGCGCCGGCAGGCCGATGGCGCTTTCGAATACCACGGTACTGCGCTCGTTGTTTTCCGAGGCGGCGGTGTTTGTCGACACCCTGGACCCGCTGTCCATCAAGGCCGGCGTCGCGCAGCTCATCGCTAATCAAGAAACCTATAAAGAGAAATCAGCCTTGCTCAAAGCCAAGCGAATAACCCGCTGGAAAGGCCAGGCCCAACTGTTAAGAACTGCCGCCACTATTTAATGATGTCTATTACACCTGACAGGAAGGGAACCGTCATGAGTCAATCAAGTGATGTTTTATTGATTTGTTCTGGAGGTGGGCACTGGGTACAAATGAGCAAGTTGCTGCCTGCCTTCGACGGTCAAAAAGTTACCATCGCCACCGTTGATATCAGCATTGGCTCGCAGTATCCAACCCATGCCTTCGCGCAAGTCCCGGACTTTAATCGCAGTGAACCGTTGAAGATCATCAAGGGCTTTTGCCAGATCTTTGCGATCGTTTACCGCAGCAAGGCCAGGTACGTGATCTCCACCGGGGCGGCACCGGGGTTGCTGGGGCTGGTCGCGGGAAAACTGATGGGCAAAAAGACCCTGTGGATCGACAGCATTGCCAATCCCAAGAAGCTCTCGTTGTCCGGCAGGATCGCTGTGTATTTTGTCGATGAGTTGCTGACCCAGTGGCCCACGCTGTCGCAAAACAGCCGCGCCCAATATAAAGGGAGGATTGTATAAATGATATTTTGCAGCGTTGGCACTCAAGCACCCTTTGAAAGAATGCTCGGCTACTTGCATGAGTGGAGTCATGCAAACCCGCAGGTCCCGATTGTTGCCCAGGTGGGCAATAACGAAAATGACCTGGGGCGCATTACGGCTTACAAGACCATCGCCGAGCCGCTGTTTTCAAAGAACTTCAATGCGTCAAAGGTGATTGTTTCCCATGCGGGCATGGGCAATATCATTCGCTCCCTTGAACTGGGCAAACCGATTGTTATTGTCCCGCGCGACAGTCGGCGTGGAGAACACATCAATAATCACCAGTACGACACCGCCGAAAACTTTTCAGACCTTCCCTCTGTGTTTATCGCCCATGATAAAGATGCGTTCTTTTCGGCGATTGATTCGGCGCTTAACTACAGCAGTGCCGAAAGTTCACTGGACTTTACCGAAAGGGACCGCTTGATCAGTTATGTGAAGTCATTCACTTCTTAGTTTCGGCTGTTTGTCAATCCGCTCTTATTGCCTTTAATCATCGAGTAATCGTTATGATCCCAGTTATATTGTCTGGCGGTTCAGGCACGCGCCTGTGGCCGCTTTCAAGAGCGCTTAAACCAAAGCAGTTTATTGCGCTGCACGGTGACTTGAGTTTGTTTCAAGCCACCTTGGATCGCATCAAGAACCTGTCGATAGAGGGCGAGACCGTCAGCCCGCCGATCATTGTGTGCAACGAAGAACACCGTTTCATCGTGGCCGAGCAAAGTCGATCACTGGACGTGATTCCGCAGAAAATCCTCCTTGAGCCGACCGCCCGCAACACCGCCCCGGCGATTGCGGCAGCAACCCTGTCGGCGCTGGCGGATGGGGACGATCCGATCCTGCTGGTGCTGGCGGCGGACCATGTGATCGGCGATACCCAAGCCTTTAATGCGGCCTTGACGCTGGCCAAGGTGGAAGTCAACAAAGGCAAGATCGTCACCTTCGGGGTTGTGCCCACCAAGCCGGAGACCGGCTACGGCTATATCCGCACTCAAGCGGCTGCGGTGGACGGCGCCGCGCATGTCGATGCCTTCGTGGAAAAGCCCGACCTGGCGACCGCGCAAGGCTACCTGGAACAAGGCAACTACTTCTGGAACAGCGGCATGTTCATGTTCCGCGCCTCGGTGATGAAGGCCGAGCTGGAGCGCCTGAGCCCGGAGATCATGGTGGCCGCGGAACTGTCCCTCTCCAACGCGGCCCATGACCAGGATTTCACCCGGCTCAGCCAGGTGGATTTTGTGAACGCACCCAACGTGTCGATCGATTACGCGGTGATGGAAAAGACCGACATCGCGTCGGTGGTCATCCTCGATTCGCCGTGGAGCGACCTGGGTGCCTGGGACTCAGTGTGGGAAGCGGGCCTCAAGGATCAGAACCAGAACTGCACCCAGGGCGACGTGCTGCTGCAGGACGTCACCAACAGCTATGTGCATGCCAGCCACCGCCTGGTCACGGTTGCAGGGATCAATGATGTGGTGGTCGTCGAGACCGCCGACGCGATTTTGGTGACCACCAAGGACCACGCGCAAGACGTCAAGAAAATAGTCGCGCAGCTGACTGAAAAGCACCGGATCGAGAGCACCAGCCACCGCGAAGTCTATCGGCCGTGGGGCAAATATGACTCGGTGGACCAGGGCTATCGGTACCAGGTGAAGCGGATCACGGTGAAGCCGGGGCACAAGCTGTCGGTGCAACTGCACCACCACCGGGCCGAGCACTGGATCGTGGTGTCCGGCACCGCGAATGTGCAAATCGCCGACAAGCAAGTGCTGCTGACCGAGAACCAGTCCACCTACATCCCCATTGGCGTTGTGCACTCCCTCGAAAATCCGGGGCGAATCCCGCTGGAGCTGATTGAAGTCCAATCGGGTTCGTACCTGGGCGAGGACGACATCATCCGCTTTGAAGACCGCTATGGCCGCCTCGAGCTTGTTTAAAGGAAGATTGAAATGAATGTAACTGTATTTGGAATCGGCTATGTGGGTCTGGTGCAGGCAGCGGTGCTGGCCGACGCGGGGCATGAGGTGTGTTGTGTCGACGTGGACGCGACTAAAGTCGAGAACCTCAAGGCCGGCATTATTCCGATCTTTGAGCCCGGGCTGAGTGCGCTCGTCCAGAAGAACCATGATGCCGGACGCTTGCACTTCACCACCGACGCCGCGCAAGGCGTGCGGCATGGAGAGGTGCAGTTCATCGCCGTGGGCACCCCGCCTGATGACGATGGCAGCGCCGACATCAAGTACGTGCTCTCCGTTGCCGCGACCATTGCGCTCAACATGACCGAGCCGAAGATTATCGTTAACAAGTCCACGGTGCCGGTGGGGACGGCGGACAAGGTCCGGGCAAAGGTGTCCGAGGTGTTGACGTCGCGGGGGCTTGAGGTGGAGTTCCACGTGATCTCGAACCCCGAGTTCCTCAAGGAAGGTTCGGCGGTCGCCGACTGCACCCGGCCCGACCGGATCATCATCGGCAGCGACAGCAGTTACGCCGTGGACCGCATGCGGGAGCTGTATGAACCCTTCAACCGCAACCACGAAAAGATCATCACGATGGACATCAGGAGTGCCGAGCTGACCAAGTACGCGGCCAACTGCCTGCTGGCCACCAAGATTTCCTTCATGAATGAAATGGCCAATTTCGCCGAACGCTTGGGCGCCGACATTGAGGCGGTTCGTAAAGGCATTGGCTCCGATCCACGGATCGGCTACGACTTTATCTACCCAGGCTGCGGTTATGGCGGCTCGTGCTTCCCGAAAGATGTGCAGGCGCTGGAGCGCACCGCGTCGTCGATCGGCTATCAGGCAACGCTGTTGTCTGCCGTCGAGGAAGTCAACAAGCGCCAGAAGCAGCACCTGTTCGGGCATATTCACCACCACTTCGGCGGCCAGCTGGAGGGCAAGACCTTCGCCATCTGGGGCCTGGCCTTCAAGCCCAATACGGATGACATGCGCGAAGCCTCGAGCCGCGTGTTGATCGAACAACTGCGCAGCGTGGGTGCCCGGGTCCAGGCATTCGACCCCGAAGCGATGGCCGAGACCCAGCGCATTTACGGGATGAACGAAGACCTGTTGCTGATGGGCACCAAGGAAGCGGCGTTGCAAGGTGCCGATGCGCTGGTGATCGTGACCGAATGGCGGGAGTTCAAGGCCCCGGACCTGGACTTGATAAAAGAAAAACTGAGCACGCCGGTGATCTTTGACGGCCGCAATATATTTGATCCGCAGCGTATGAAAGCCAATGGTTTCGAGTATTACGGTATTGGTCGCGGGTTATCGGTACGCCCCGTTGTTTAATCCTGACGATTATTAACATTGGTGGTTTGAGCTATCCACAAGTGAGATGATTTCGAGGAGGTTAAGTGCGTGATCCAACAGGATCTTTGCGCAGTTTGCATAGCCTGTTTATCTCCGTTCCATCACTACGCCCTTATTGCATTATTTGATAAGGGGTAAATATCGAGAAGGAGTCTGATATGAGGAAAATACTGTTGGCCGGCGTGCTGGCCTTTAGCAGTACTGCGGCATTGGCGGCAGGTGAAATCGCGAGCGAGGCCTTGAGCGATGCGGCCGGCGCGAGCGAGCCCCTGTCGTTGAGCACCCCGCTCGTGGGCGGCGTGACGCTCGGTGAAACCGTCGGGGTCGGTACCGCGGTAGTCGGCGCTGCGGCGGCGGCTTCCAACTCGGGCGGCAGTTCCAATGGCGGTACTTCCGGCACCGGCGGCACCACCGGTACAGGCGGTACCACCGGTACCAACTAATAACCCGCAATGTGTGTTGTTCAAGATCACCCGGAACTTCTGGGTGATCTTTTTTAGACTCGCCCTCGACTAGCGTAGTGCCATTATGATTCGTAGGTTACCTGTTCTTTTGCTGGCAAGTTTCAGCTTGCACGGCTGCATGTTTTCGCCTGGTCAACATATGGACACCAGTCAAATGTCCAGTGAGGGTTCTTCCGAAAGTACTCGGGTAGAGTTGATTCCCATCACCCCCAAATTGATTGCCATGGATGCCGCCACGCATGTTCGTGAATCGGTGCCGGCGGAACTGTTGTCTTATGTGCCCGGTGGCTATCGCGTCGGTGCCAATGACCTGTTGTTCATCACGGTTTGGGACCATCCCGAGTTGACGGCACCGTCCGGGCCGCAACAGCAGATCGACGCCAACGGGCGCCTGGTTCGCCCCGATGGCACGTTGTTTTATCCGTATATCGGCAACGTCCCGGTGGCCGGCAAGACCATCGAAGAGCTGCGGGCCTTTATCGCCGGGCGCTTGTCGCAATTTATTGAAAGCCCACAGGTCGACGTCAGCGTCCTGCGGTTTGCCAGCCAGACAGTGGTGGTGACCGGGGCGGTGATCAAGGCCGGGCAACAGCCGATCACCACCACGCCATTGAGCGCCGTCGAGGCCATTGGGGCCGCCGGTGTCGACCCCACGAATGCCGACCTCTCGAGCCTGACCCTGACGCGCGACGGCCGTGAGTACACGCTTGACCTGGACAGCCTCAATCGCCAGGGCTCGCAACTGCAGGGCATCTACCTCAAGGGCGGCGACCGGTTGTACCTGCCCTATAACGACCAGAAACGTGTCTACCTGATGGGCGAAGTCAATCAGCCCCGGGCCCTGAGCTTCAAGGGCAAGTCGATCAACCTGACCGATGCCCTGGGTACCGTAGGCGGCTTGAACCAGACCACTTCCAATGGCAATGCGGTCTATGTGATTCGCGGCGTGGACAACCTGGAAGCCGAACCGGCCAAGGTGTTCCAGCTCGATGCCCAGTCACCGTCCGCGCTGGTGCTGGCCACCCGGTTCGACTTGCAACCCCAGGACATCGTGTACGTCGGGCCGGCCGGCGTGACGCGCTGGAACCGCCTGATCAGCCAGTTGCTGCCGACCGCCAGTGCCATTGGGATTGGTGCCCGATCGGCCAATGACCTCAGTGAAGTCAACAGCAGATAAGGCGTTATCCCGTGGTGAAAATGTTGCCTACCAGCGCCTGCCTGTCGATGGCGCTCTTGTTGTGCGGGTGTAACCCGTTGATGAGGGCGTCGTGGTACACCCTCGAAACTTCTGTGACGGGCCCGGCCCCGATCAACGTGACCCGCGCCCAGGTCGACGCGGTGCCATACCCGCAGATCCTGGTGACCACCGCCGTCAGCGAGGGCGTGATGGCCATGGCCCGGCGCCGGGGCGACCTGCAGTTCTGGGTCGCTTCCGGCAAGCAAGTGGTGATGATGCGTGACGGCCTGGTGGTACGCACTGTCGGGCTGGGTGTTTCCCTGGATGGCACGCGTTTCAGTGGCGAATCGCCGTTCAAGCGCGGGCTCCAGCATCTGCCCGACGGTTACACCGGCACACGCTGGATCGACCTCTACGACGGCAACCGAATCGGTATCGCGGTCAACAGCCGTTTCAGCAGCCACGGTATCGAGACCCTCCGCATTCTGGACAAGGATTACGCCTTGCTGCGCATCGACGAGCAGGTGGACGCTCCCACCTTGAATTTCCGCGCCACCAACCATTATTGGGTCGACCCGCAGGATGGTTTCATCTGGCGCAGCGAGCAGCATTTGACGCCCCGGTTGGCCCTGAAAATCGTGCAATTGCGTCCCGACCGGGAGGCAGCCCGATGAAGTGTTCGAAGCTTTTATGGCTGGGCCTGTTGCTGATCGGCCCCGGCACTGGCCAGGCGGCCGTTACAGTCAGTGGCGATGTGCGCAGCCCTGGCGCCTTCGAAGTCAAGCCGGGTGCGCGTTTGCTGGACGTTATTCGTGTGGCCCAACCCAATGCAGAAAGCTACTGGTTGGGCGCCGCGTGGCTGCACCAGTCGTTGGTGAGCACGCAGGAACGCTTGAAGGCAGGGGTTTTGTTCGATCTGAAACTGCTGCAACGAGGGGCCTTGCTGGATGACCGTGGCTCCCGGGCGGACTTGAGTGCGCGTCTGTATCGACAGGTCGAACAGTTGCCGGTCACCGGCCGCCAGGTGCAAGTGCTGGACCCGATCGCCGTGGAGACGGGGTTCGCGCGCAACGCATTGCTGGATGACGGGGACCGGCTTGTCTACCCGCTGAGGCCGTCCACCGTGCACGTGCTCGGCGCGGTCGCGCAGTCCTGTGATGTGCCGTACCGGGCCATGCGCGAGGTGCGGGATTATGTTGGCGACTGCACGGTCCTCGATGACGCCGAGCGCGATGACCTGTGGCTGATCCAGCCCGACGGCCAGGTACGGCGCGTGGGCGTGGCGGCGTGGAATCGCGAGGACGGCGTGGTGGCGGCCCCCGGCAGCAGGATCCTGGTGCCGATCCGCAGCGACGACCTTGAGACGCCGACCCCTGATCTCAACCAACAACTGGCCGAGTTTTTCGCCACTCAACCGTTGGCTGAGGTGAACCCTTGAATTTACGTTTTGCGGCTGTACTGCTGTTGCCTTGCGGGTTGGCTCACGGTGACCCCCGTTACACCCAAAATGATTTCGGCGGCGTGGGCCTGCTACAGACCCCCACCGCACGCATGGCCCCGGCGGGAGAGTTGAGCGCCAACGCCAACCGCACCGATCCCTACTCGCGCTACAGTTTTTCCCTGCAACCGTTTGATTGGCTGGAGGGTTCGTTTCGTTATACCGCCATCAGCAACCGCAGGTACGGCGCCGAGGCGTTGAGCGGAAGCCAGAGCTTCAAGGACAAGGCCATCGACTTCAAGGCGCGGCTCTGGGAGGAAAGCCGGTGGGCACCGCAGGTGGCTTTCGGTGCCCGGGACATCGGCGGTACCGGGCTGTTTTCCAGCGAATACTTTGTCGCCAACAAGCGCCACGGCAACCTGGATTTCAGCCTAGGCATCGCCTGGGGCTACCTGGGAAACCGAGGCGACTTCGGCAACCCGCTGTCGGTGTTCGGCAGCAAGTTCAACGACCGGCCCAAGAGCACTGCGGTCGTCGCCAGGGCAGGGGACGTGAACTCCAACGCCTATTTCAGGGGCCGCCCTTCGTTGTTCGGCGGGATCGCCTATCAAACGCCCTGGGAACCCCTGAGCCTGAAACTCGAATACGAGGGCAATGACTACAAGAACGAGCCGTTGGACAACCCGATCAAGCAGGACTCGCCGGTAAACATTGGCGTGGTCTATAAGCTGGCTGACAGCGTCGACCTGAGTGCGGCCTGGGAACGCGGGAATACCGCGATGTTCGGCATCACCCTGCACACCAACTTTGTCAGCCGCAAGGCACCGGTCAAGACCTATGACCCGCCCGCCGAACCGTTGCCGGCGCGCATGCCCACCACCCCGGCCGACCAGGTCAACTGGGCCAACGTCGCCGACAGGCTGCAGCAGAATGCCGGCTACAAGGTGGAGCGCATTGCCCGGCGCGGCTCGGAATTGATGGTGTATGGCGAGCAGCAACGCTACTTCTATTCAGCCAAGGCCGTGGGACGCGCCAGCCGGATTCTCGACAACAGCGCCAATCAGGATATCGACTGGTTCACCCTGGTGAACAAGCGCTATGACATGCCCATCGAAGAAACCAGCGTGCCCCGTGCCACCTTCCGCGCCGTGGTGAACAACCAGCAACCGTTGACGGACCTGCACCGTAATACCGAGGTCAATCCGGCGGTTGCCCATCGGGAAACCACGCTCTACAGCAGACAATCCGAGCCGTTCAACTATGGCCTCGGCCTGGGTTACAAGCAGAACATCGGTGGCCCCGACGGCTTGCTTTATCAGTTCACTGCCGACGCCGACGCGGAGTACCGTTTTACCCGCAATACCTGGTGGAGCGGCTTGCTCAGCGCCAACCTGCTGAACAACTACGACAAGTTCACCTACGACGCACCCAGCGGGTTGCCGCGAGTACGCACCGACCTGCGCCAATACATGACCACGTCCGATGTGACGATGCCGAACTTCCAGGTCAACCATACGCAGCGCCTGGACCGCGACCTGTATGGCATGGTCTACGGCGGCTACCTGGAGTCCATGTACGCCGGGGTGGGCGGCGAGGTGTTGTTCCGGCCGGCGGGCAAGCACTGGTCAGTGGGCGCAGACCTGAACTTCGTGCGCCAGCGTGATTTCAACCAGGGCTTCGGCCTGCGGGATTACCAGACCATCACCGGCCATGTCACCAGCTATACCGAGCTGCCCTATGACACCCTGGCCGCCGTCAGTGTGGGGCGTTACCTGGCGCGGGACTGGGGCACCACCGTCGACATCTCGCGCCAGTTCAAGAACGGCGTGAAGTTTGGCGGCTGGGTGACGCTGACCACCGCCTCGAAGGAAGAATATGGCGAAGGCAGCTTCGACAAGGGTATCTATATTTCCGTCCCCTTCGACGAATTGATGAGCACCTCGACGATGCGTCGGGCCAACGTCGTATGGGCGCCACTGACCCGTGACGGCGGCGCACGCCTGAACCGCGGCTATTCGCTGCAGACCATGACCGACGGGCGTGACAGCGAGTTGTTCTACAACAACTTCGAGAAGATCACTGAGTGACGGTGCGGCATCTGCCGACCAGGTTGTCGACTGCCCGGCGTTGAATGCGCCGGGCAGTCGCCACGCCGAACGCTACAGCGCCAGGTGCAATGCCGGCGCGCAACACTTGCCTGACTTTCCTCTTTGATGACTATGCGAATGGCCCGGGCCGGGCGTTGCTGTGGGCGCTATCGTTGCGCCTTGCGGGGAGTGGTGGCGGGGAGGGCGCAAAGCGCGCCTGGTGCCCCGCGCCGCCGATGCAGCGGCACGGGGAAGGGCGGGGTCAGTAGATGTCTTTGGACAGCAGGGTAAACGGCGTCTTGAACAGGATCTTGATGTCCAGCCACAGCGACCAGTTGTTGATATAGCGCAGGTCGATATCGACGCGTTGCTGCATCTTCTCCAGGGTCTCGGTTTCACCCCGGCAGCCATTGACCTGCGCCAGGCCGGTGATGCCGGGCTTGATGCGATGCCGCGCCATGTACGCGCGAATCTTGCCCGAGTAGTAGTCATTGTGGGCGACGGCATGCGGGCGTGGGCCGACCAGTGCCATATGCCCTTGCAGCACGTTGAACAGCTGGGGCAGCTCGTCGATGGAGGTGCGGCGGATAAAGCGCCCTACGGGGGTAATGCGTGAGTCGTTGCGGCTCGCCTGGCGCACTTCGTGGTCGTCATGCACGCGCATCGAGCGGAACTTCCAGACCTTGATCACCTCGCCGTTCCAGCCGTGACGATCCTGCTTGAAAATTACCGGGCCGGGAGAGGTGAGTTTGATCAGCAGGGCGAACAGCAGCAGCAACGGGCTGAGCAGGATGATCGCCAACAGGGCCAGGCTCTTGTCCAGCAGCGACTTGCTCAGTGCGGCGGTCGGCCGGCTGGTCAGCGGGCTTTCATTGAGGAAGATCGCGGGCAATCCATCCACCTCGGCCACGCTGTGGTTGAGCAGCAGCATGTTGTTGAGGTCGGGCACCCAGATCACGTCCACGCTGATCTCCAGCAGGTTGAGGTACAGCGCCTCGATGTGGGTCGCTTCCTGGAGAGAGTGAGTGATGTACAGGCGGCGGATACCGTGCTGGCGGATCAGCGCGGGAAGATCGGGCAAGTCACCGAGGATCTGAGGCTGGGTGCCGGCCTGGGGGGAGGTGGTGCGGGGACCTACGAGACCGACCAGAGGGGAGCGTTTTTGCCTGGCGAGAGTATTGGCCAAGTCGGTTGCAAGTTTTCCCGTACCAATAATCAGCGATTTCTGGCGCTCATGTAGTTGCCGGTGGTAGTACCTGGATAGACTGTGAATGGGAATGTAGCAAAGGGCTAGTATTGGATAGCTGACAGCAGCCCAGAGTAGCAGGATCTCGAAGGGAAACAGCGAACTGGCATTACAGGCTATGCCGACCGCGAACAATATGCCCAGGGTCAATAACCAGCCGGTGAATAATCGTCCCAGCCCAACAAAAAAGTCATCTTTTTTGCTATAGACGTCACATAACATGTAGGCCGGTATAGAGGCCAGTATTGTAATGGCTGCCAATATCCGGTAATGGGATTCCAATTGCCCGGTCTTGAAAAGTACCAGTGAAAACAAAAGTACAACGACCACACTCAGGGCAATTGCCCACTGTCCCCAAAAGGTCAGGCCTTTGGGTGTAAGGTTACGATGCATTCTTCTGTTGTTAAGCATACTTCTGCTCCCTGTGGTATCCACTCACGTGCTGGCAGGTTAAAGCGAGGCGTGGTTTTAATGACTATCAAATGGCAGGCGCACGCGTAGGCGTGCGTATTGATAGTAATAAATGGCAGGGAGCAATGGCTGACGACTTATAACGCGGTCATGTTGTTATAAAATGGCAGATAGAAAGGCGTTCTAATAGGCAGGGTGAATTGTAATTTTTATGAAATAATTATTGTTCTGTGACGTTTGCGCGACTGCTCAGCGGGCTTTTTATTTTTTGTGTCAGGCAGTAGCCACGGTTACGCACCGCGCGGAACAGGCGTTCGCCATCATTCACGCGCTTGAACTTGTCCTGCAATCGGCTAAGGCACATTTCAAGCCCGCGATAGAGGTCGGGCTCACGTCCGATGTTGCGGATAAGTTCTTCCTTGCTGACCACACGTTCTTCATGGTTCAGCATTTTCTTGATCAATGCCGACTCAATAGTGGTCAAGGAAATGCGTAGCCCACCTTTCACCAGCGCACGATCTTGCTGGGTAAGTAGCCAGACATCGGGGCCGCGTAATGCAGAGGATGAGTTAACTGTTTCCGTGGTGGTGTTATTCAGGTCCGGGTGTGTGACGTCTGATTTTAGAGCCGTGATGTTAGGTTTTTTTGATGCGTCGTAAAGTTGTCGGGTCAGTCGATTACTGGCTTCGTAAAGTCTTTTGGCGGCGACATAGTTACTGAGCCACAGATTGAAATTCTGCTCTTTGGTAACGGCGTAGGAACTGGTCGAAGCGTCCGATGTTTTTTCCACGGTTTCGATCAGCGGCCCGCTGTCGACGTCGTAATGTAAAAATGCCACATTTGGCGTGAAATCGTGCAGTGCGATTGACGGGTACGTCGATGTAAATGTGTGTTTCTTGAGAGAACTCATGGCATTCACCGATTCCAGGAAAGTACGGGGGTTCATAAACTATCAGCAGGGGAGAAGTAGGGGCCCTGAAAATAGTCAAAAGGCAAGCGTCTGGCGAGAAGTGCGCTGTCGGCGTGCTCGACGTTGTCGGCGATGAAGGAGACCCGGGTGGTGCTCATCAGCCCCAGCATCTGGTCGTAAAGCCGGTCGAACAGGCCCGAGCGGGTGTTCAGACTGAGCCTGAGGGCCGAGTCTGGAAAAGGCATTTTTATATAGTCATAAAGACTCAAGTCGATCAGCAGGTCGGTGTCTTTTGTATTTAATGTGTAATTGTTATAGGCAAGCTTCAGGTTGCTCCGGTCTTTCAGGCTATACAGTTGACGGATCATGCTCCGGCGTTCCAGCGGGCCCGGAAGGGTGTCCAGTGTGTTTTCAACGCTGACAATGAGTTGTTGTCTGTTTTTTTCCAGCGTGTGTGAAGTATCGATAATTTCCTTGAGCAGGTCCTCATTCATCAACAGCGATTGCTCAATTCGGAAAAACTTGTGGAGGCCCGGGCTTTTATCCGCGCGCAAACGTTTACTTGTGCGGGCAAATGAACTCGGCCTGGCATGTTGCAGGGCTTCGCTGTAGGCGTCTTTAAGTTGTTCGGAATAAAACGGGCAGGCGTCATCACGCGGGCTGTCGAGCGCAGGCTCGGCGTGGACGCGGATCTCACTGCCCCACAGCGTGCAACTTCGTTCAAGTATCGCTTGCCGCGAAAAGGTGAAGCAGGCTGACGCCTCACGTAATAAGGTTCCGCTATTCACGGTTCGACCGCTCCCTGACGGGGTGGATATGATTAACCGAAGCCAGCCCTCTGCTTAGTTTGTAGCCGTAACCGCGAATGCTCTGAATTATATTGCTTCCGTAATGTGATTTTATTTTGCCACGTAACCGGCTAATCGATTTTTCGAGGGCCCTTGAATCATAAAATCGGGGATTCAGCCCCATTACCACGGCGATTTCATCATGGCTGAGCAATCGATTATGAATGAGCGCTTCCAGTACTTTCATTTCGACAAAGGACACTTCGAGCTTTTTGCCACCCCCGTAGATGCACATGCGATCCTGATCGAGTAGCAAATCAGTATTACTTAGCCAGTATGTCTCGCTGAGGAACGCGGCAAACAGGGCAAGTTTTTTCTCGGGCGAGCTCTCGACGACCTTTATGCAGTAATCGGCGCCTGCGAGATAATATTTGGTTTTGCTTAGTGTAGTGGCGAAGGTGACAACCAGGAAAATGGTGCTGCCAGGATTTTCCGATCTGGTTTTTTTAATGATGTCCAGCGTTTGGGTGCTGGCAGAGGGGGTGTCGATCTCTATGATGATGGCACGGTAATGTCCATGGCTTGCATAGGGACCGATTAGTTGGCCGTAGGAGCGTGTATCGACTTTTAGATTTTTCGGTACAGTACGAACTATAAGCTCGCTGAAGTCCTCGGATTTCGATGGGGTCCGTGCAATAGCGAGGACGTTGGAAAAATGCATCACGTTGCTCCCTTTTCCGGCATGCGAGGCCGTCAATTCAATCGCTGCAGGCGTTTAGATGTTAATCGAATTGAATACGCCAAAACGTGACAAATTTTAACATTCGGCACTTTATTTGCGGGGGGTAAGGCGGATTTCAGGCGGGTGTTGAGAGCGGGTTTGTGGACCGGAGTACTCATATGCTAGTGCAAATTTTTTAGTGTGCGATAAGTATTTTAGGCGGGTTGATTTTTTTTGGCTGGAATGATTTAAGCCTTCTAGTCCCTTAGCTCTAAAAATGCTTATACGTGACTATTTATAATAATCCAGCAAGGCGATAGCGGGCGTCGTGTGCTGGGGGATGCTCGCGCGGTCGGCCAGGTAGCGCGCCGGCGGTTGGCCGATGGCCTTGCGGAACATGGTGATAAAGCCGCTGGCGTTTTCATAGCCGAGGTCCAGCGCCACCGTCTGCACACTTTCGCCTTTCGCCAGGCGCTGCAGTGACAGGATCACATGCAGTTGCCTGCGCCAGCGGCCGAAACTCAGGCCGATCTCCTCCAGCAACAAGCGCGTCATGCTGCGTTCGCTCATGCCGATGCGTACGGCCCATTCGCCCAGGGTGGCCTTGTCGCTGGGGTTGGCCAGCAAACTGTCGGCCAGGCGCCGCAGCCGAGTGTCCCGGGGCATGGGCAGGTGCAGGGCCTCCACCGGTGCCAGTGCCAGTTCGTCCAGCAGCGTGGCCACCAACCGGCCCTGGGCGCCCTCGGTGTCGTACAGCGGCGGGAAGCTGACGGCCTTGCTGATCAATTCGTGTAACAACGGCGATACCGCCAGGGTGCAGCATTGCCGGGGCAGGGCGCCGGCAGCGTCGGGGTCGACCAACAGACAGTAGACATCCGCTGCCCCCGACCCGCGCGCGGCATGGGAAAGGCCGCCCGGAATCCACAACGCGCACTGGGGGGGCACGATCCAGATACCTTCTTCGATGACGCAATGAATCACCCCGCGCAATGTGTACATCAACTGGCCCTTGCGGTGCTGGTGCGGTGCGTGCTCCCAACTCGCAGAGGTGCTTGAAGCGCTCACTGCAACCACCGCACGGGGAATTGCATCGGCGAGGGCCGGGCGCAAGGGGTCACGGGTTTCGAGGCGGTGGTTGTACATGGCGGCGCGGCGTCTTGGCTGGAATGCGAAACATTCTGGCCATTCTGTGCAATGGCGTCCAGTGATGGCATGGCTATCATGAGAAACATTCTCGTTAAAGGAGCTTCCCATGCAACTCGACAGTTCAACATTCCCCGTGGTGAAAATCGTGTTTGACGCCCCCAGCGACACTCCCCCGCAAGATACCTTTGGCGCGTTCGAGGCCTTGTTGCAGCGCGAGGAACCCTTCGTCCTGCTGCACGAGAAAGCCGTGGATGAAAGCACTCACGAGCATTCACACGAAGAACGCAAACAGGCCTCGATCTGGATGAAGAAGCACAAGGTGGCCCTGCGTACTTTCGTCAAAGGCATGATCCAGGTGGAGCCCAGCGCAGCCAAGCGCCTGGCGCTCAAGCCGTTTGCCGTGATGTTCGGCAAGGCGTGGGGCTACCCGTTGCTGGTGGTGGAATCCACGGATCAGGCCTGGGCATTGGCGCGGGACGTGCTGGATACCCAGGTGTCGGATGTGGCGCACTATTGAGTGTGGGGCGCTGCCGTGCTGCCGCGTACTGTGAGTTCGAACGGCACTACAACCTGACGCTCCGACAGCGGCGTTTTCTCGATCAGTGCGATGAGCATCTCGACCGCCTTGCGGCCGAAGATTTCGGCAGGCTGGGCAATGGTGGTCAGGGGCGGGTCGCAGTAGGCCGCGAAGGGGATGTCATCAAAGCCCACCAGGGAAATATCCTGGGGCACGCGCAGGCCCTGTTGCTTGATGCGCTTCAAGGCGCCGATGGCCATTTCGTCGTTCTCGCAGAACAGCGCAGTGGGCCGCTTGGGCAGGGCGAGCATGTTGCCTGCGCCCTCGAAACCGGCGTGCAGGGTGAAGTCGCCGTGGCAGATAAGCGCCGGGTCGCGGGGGATGCCCGCCGCGAGCAAGGCATCTTCATAACCGGCCACGCGGTCACGGGTCAGTGGGCTGCTTTTCGGGCCTTTGATCAAGCCGATGCGGCGGTGGCCGAGGTCGATCAAGTGCTGGGTCATGGCCCGGGCGGCGCCACGGTTGTCGAGGCTGATGGTGGGGTGGCGACCGTCCTGGATCACCTCGCAGGCGTTCACCAGTGGCGGTGAGTCGCTGCAGTCGCTGAATGGGTCTGAGGCCCGCAACTGAATCACACCGTCGGCCTGATGGGCGTGGACCAGTTCGGCGAACTGTTTTTCGATTTCTGCCTGGCCCTGGGTGTCGCACAACAGCAACCGATAACCCGATGCCTGCGCCGCTTGCTGTGCACCGCTGATGACCCGAGCGAAAAACGTGTTGGCAATCGCCGGCACCAGGATCACCAGGTTGCCGGTGCGCCGCGAACGGAATTGCACCGCCATGCGGTTCGGCCGGTAGCCGGTCTGTTCCACGGCGGCGTTGACCTTGTCGCGGGTCTCGGGCAACACGCGTTCAGGGCTGGCCAGGGTCCTGGACACGGTGGCCACCGAGACCCCGGCCAGCCGGGCGACTTCACGAATATTGGACAAGACCACCTCGTTATCAGAACAGCAGCCTGCAAGTTTACCGCAGTCGGGGTTTGACACCGCGAGCAACCAGGCCTAAATTTCCGGCACGATGTAACCGGTTACATCATGATCGGTAATTGCCCATAAAGAGAAGACTTGCGATGACGGTTGCTGTGCAAAAAATAAGAATGGGCTTTGTTGGCGGCGGCGAAGGCGCCTTCATCGGCCAGGCTCACCGCCAGGCGGCGGGGCTGGATGGGTGTTATGAACTGGTGTGCGGTGCCTTCAGCCGTGAGCCCGAGAACAACCGGAGCACCGGCAATGCGCTGGGCCTGCCCGCGTCCCGCTGTTACAGCGAATGGCAGCAGATGCTCGCCGCCGAACAGGCACTCCCGGCCGAGCAGCGCATGCAGCTGCTGGTGATCGTCACCCCCAATCATCTGCATGCACCGATTGCGACCCAGGCGCTGCAGGCGGGCTTCCACGTGTTCAGCGAGAAGCCGGCCGCGCTCAATCTTGCTGAAGTGCAGGCGCTGGCAGACGTTGTCAAAAACAGTTCCGGGCTTTATGGGCTGGCACACACCTACCTGGGTTACCCGATGGTGTGGCAGGCCCGCGACATGGTGCGCAATGGCCTGATCGGCGCGTTGCGCAAAGTGATCGTCGAGTACCCACAAGGCTGGCTCAGCCAGGACGTGGCCGGGCAGGGCAACAAACAGGCGGACTGGCGCAGCCGGCCCGAGCTGTCGGGACTGGGCGGCTGCATCGGCGACATCGGCACCCACGCCTTTTCCCTGGCCGAGTTCATCGCCGACCAACCGATCGAACAGCTTTGCGCGAACCTGGGCATCCATGTACCCGGCCGGCAACTGGATGACGATGCCGCCATGCTGTTCAAGATGGCCTCCGGCGCGAGCGGCGTGCTGATCGCCAGCCAAGTGTGTGCCGGTGAAGAGAACCCGCTGAAGATCCGCCTCTATGGCGACAAGGGCGGCCTGGAATGGCGCCAGGAAGAACCCGCCAGTCTGATCCATCGTTCCCTCGACCAACCGCTGCGCATCCTGCGTTCCGGCGTCGGCCAGCCCTGGCTGTGCGACGCGGCATTGCAGCGCATGCGCCTGCCCGCCGGGCATCCCGAGGGTTACCTGGAAGCCATGGCCAACCTCTACCGCGACTTCGCCAAGGCCATTCGCCAGGGCACCGAGGCCGAAGGTGTACCCGGCATCGAAGTCGGCGTGCGCGGCATGGCCTTTATCGAAGCGGTGATCGCCAACCATCGCGGCGAGGCGAAGTGGACCACCCTGGCGAACCACCCATGAAGGAGACTACAGACATGCGCGGCCCAGGCATTTTTCTCGCCCAGTTCATCTCGGACGAAGCGCCTTTCGACACCCTGGCCAACATCGCCCAATGGGCGGCGTCCCAGGGCTACAAGGCGATCCAGTTGCCCACACTCGGCACCCGCTACATTGACCTGGCCCGCGCTGCAGAAAGCCAGGCCTACTGCGATGAACTCAAGGCGACCTGCGCCCATGCCGGCGTCGAAATCAGCGAGCTATCGACCCACCTGCAGGGCCAACTTGTGGCCGTGCACCCGGCATTCGACACGCTGTTCGACGACTTCGCCCCGGCCCATCTGCGCGGCCAGCCCCAGGCACGGACCGAGTGGGCCATCGACCAATTGAAACTCGCCGCCCGCGCCAGCCAGCGCCTTGGCTTGACGGCCCACGCGACCTTCTCCGGCGCGCTGCTCTGGCCGTACATCTACCCCTGGCCACAACGCCCCAGCGGCCTGGTGGAGCAAGGCTTTGCCGAGTTGGCCAAGCGCTGGCTGCCGATTCTCGATTGCTTCGAGGCGGCCGGCGTCGACCTGTGCTACGAAATCCACCCCGGCGAAGACCTTCACGACGGCGCCTCTTTCGAGCGCTTCCTCGAAGCCGTCGACCACCATCCCCGGGCCAACATTCTCTACGACCCCAGCCACCTCCTGCTGCAGCAAATGGATTACCTGGGCTTCATCGACCGCTACCACGCGCGCATCCGCATGTTCCACGTCAAGGACGCCGAGTTTCGCCCCGACGCGCGCTCCGGCGTGTATGGCGGCTACCAAGGATGGGTCGACCGCCCTGGCCGTTTTCGCTCATTGGGCGATGGCCAGATCGACTTCAAATCGATCTTCAGCAAGCTCACCCAATACGACTTCCACGGCTGGGCCGTGCTGGAGTGGGAGTGCTGCCTGAAGGACGCGCAACAAGGCGCGGCAGAAGGGGCGGAGTTCATCCGCCAGCACATGATCCGCAAGACCAGCAAGGCATTCGATGACTTCGCCGGCGTGACATCCGACGAGCGATCCAACCGACGGCTGCTGGGCCTTCCCGACGCCTGAACAGCGCCTCTGCCCCAAAATAACAATAAAACGGTGACCACAATGAAAGCGCGACTGAGCGTCATGATGTTCCTGCAATTCTTCATCTGGGGCGGCTGGTTCGTCACCCTCGGCACCTTCCTCGCCAGCAACCTGGGGGCCAGCGGCGGGCAGATCGGCATGGCGTTTTCCACCCAGTCGTGGGGGGCGATCATCGCCCCGTTTATCATCGGCCTGATCGCCGACCGCTACTTCAACGCCGAGCGCATCCTGGCGGTGCTGCACCTGATCGGCGCGGTGCTGCTGTACCAGCTGTACCGCGCGCCGGACTTCGTCGGCTTTTATCCCTACGTGCTGGCATACATGGTCATCTACATGCCGACCCTGGCACTGGTGAACTCGGTGGCCTTCCGGCAAATGAGCGACCCGGCCCAGGAGTTTTCGCGCATCCGTGTGTGGGGCACCCTGGGCTGGATTGTTGCGGGGCTGGTGATCAGCTTTGTGTTCGCCTGGGATTCGCAGCAGTCGATCACCACGGGCGCGTTGCGCAACACCTTCCTGATGTCTGCCATCGCGTCAGTGGTGCTGGGTTTCTACAGCTTCACCTTGCCGCGTACCGCGCCCTTGAAAGCCGAGGCGGGCAAGGGTGATATCAAGCAACTGCTCGGGCTGGATGCGCTGGGGTTGCTCAAGGATCGCAGCTACCTGGTGTTCTTCATCGCCTCGATCCTGATCTGCATTCCCCTGGCGTTCTACTACCAGAACGCCAACCCGTTTCTCGCGGAAATCGGCGTGACCAACCCCACGGCAAAAATGGCCATTGGGCAAGTGTCCGAGGTGCTGTTCATGCTGCTATTGCCGCTGTTCATCCAGCGTTTTGGCATCAAGGTCGCCCTGTTGGTGGGCATGCTGGCGTGGGCGCTGCGCTATGCGCTGTTCGCCTACGGCAATAATGGCGAGCTGGTCTTCATGCTGTTTACCGGGATTGCGCTGCATGGCATCTGCTATGACTTCTTCTTTGTCTCGGGGCAGATCTACACCGACGCGAAAGCGCCGGAGCGCTTCAGGAGTTCGGCGCAGGGGCTGATTACCCTGGCTACGTACGGTGTGGGCATGTTGATTGGGTTCTGGGTGGCGGGGCAGGTGACCGACCACTATGTGGCGGCGGGTGGCAGCCATGACTGGCGCAGCATCTGGTTGTTTCCGGCGGGGTTTGCGCTGGTGATCTTTTTTTGTTTTTCGCTGGCGTTCAAGGGGCGGGAGCGTGTGGCAGCAGAGCCGGCTGATTGACGCATGGCGCCCGCAAAGCGGCGTTGCGCAGCGTTGGTATCGCGCTAGAATGGCCCGGCGCAGCGAGTCGACTGTGCGGCCAGAACGTTTGAAGGAGACGCTAATTGCTGTGCAACCAGTGCGAAGAAGAACACCGGATTGACGAGATGGAGCTGGCGTTTCGACGTCCTGATGCCGTTATGGCGCTATCGCAAGACGACAGAGAGAGTGGGGTCCAGGAGAACAATGACCTGGCCATCATCGGCGGTAAGCAATTTTTCATTCGTGCGTTGCTGCCATTGCCGGTGCTGGGTCGCGAGGAGGTTTTTCACATCGGTATTTGGGTCAGGATCGAGCAGTTGGATTTTGAGCGGGTTTACGAACTCTGGGATGACCCGCAGCAATCAAGCGAACCACCGTTTTCGGTGACGATTGCCAATGACATCCCGGATCTGCCTGCAACATGTGGGCTCCCCGCCATGCTGAACCTGACTGACCCGGCTAACCGGCCAAAGGTGACGCTGATCGCGAGTAACCATCCGCTGTCGCTTGAGCAATGCCGAGGCATTACGGCGCATCGTGCACACGAATATGTGGTGTGGACACGTTGACGCCACTGCCAGTAGAGACCATAAGAAACGCTGCGACCGAATGCCCGACTCTTCATGGATCGACCAACAGTTAAAGTCTGAATAAACGAAGACCTCGTTGTGCGCGCCTGCGCGTTTCTACCCCCTGGGTTTCAGGTATCCTCCGCGCCCGCCAATCACTATTTTCCAAACCATGCCAGAACACAACATGCAGGCCCTGTTGGAGTCGATCCTCGACGAAGTCCGTCCACTGATCGGCCTCGGCAAGGTCGCCGACTACATCCCCGCGCTCGCCGACGTGCCGGCCCAGCAACTGGGCATTGCCGTGTATGGCAATGACGGCTCGTCCTACTGCGCGGGCGATGCCCACACCTTGTTCTCCGTACAGAGCATCTCCAAGGTATTCAGCCTGGTGCAGGCCATCGACCATGGCGGCGAAAGCATCTGGGAACGCCTGGGCCACGAACCTTCGGGGCAGCCGTTCAACTCCATGGTGCAGCTGGAGTTCGAGCGTGGGCGGCCACGTAACCCGTTTATCAACGCCGGTGCGCTGGTGATCTGCGACATCAACCAATCGCGCTTTGCCGTGCCTATTTTGTCCATGCGTGATTTTGTGCGGCGGCTGTCGGGCAACCCACAGATCCTGGTCAACAGCGTGGTGGCCGAATCCGAAGCCCAGCACGGTGCGCGTAATGCGGCCATGGCGTACCTGATGAAGTCCTTCGGCAACTTCCACAATGACGTGGATGCAGTGCTGCACAGCTACTTCAACTATTGCGCATTGCAGATGAGCTGCCTGGACCTGGCCAAGGCATTTTGCTTCCTGGCGAATGAGGGGGTGTGCACCCACAGCGGCGAGCAGATTCTGACGGCGCGCCAGACCAAGCAAGTGAACTCGATCATGGCCACCAGCGGGCTGTATGACGAGGCGGGGAATTTTGCGTATCGCGTTGGCTTGCCGGGCAAGAGCGGGGTAGGCGGCGGGATTCTCGCGGTGGTGCCGGGGCAGTTTACGGTGTGCGTGTGGTCGCCGGAGTTGAATGCGGCGGGCAATTCCCTGGCGGGGATGAAGGCGTTGGAGTTGTTGAGCGAGCGTATCGGATGGTCGGTTTTTTGAAGAGACTTGATCGCTCCCACGCTCTGCGTGGGAGCGCTGCCCTGGACGCTCTGCGTCTGCCTTTGTGACGCGGAGCGTCACAGTCTGCATTCCCACGCGGAGCGTGGGAACGAGCTCAGCGCGGGCTGGTTTGCGCGCATCGATCCAGCGCTTTGTCGACCAGCATCTGCACACCTTCCAGCATCCGGCAAATGCCCAGCGCCACGTTGCGCTGGGTACCATCGACTTCGAAGGCCAGGTGAGCGGCGATGACATTGATCGACGCCAGGTCTTGCGAGGCATTGGCCAGCAAGGTTTCCGTGTCCAGGTCCGTACGCACGGTAAATAATCCATCGAACGGTAGCTCGGTGGGTTCAGGCGGTTGGGGTTGGGCGTCAGGTTTCAGATAGTGGTGAATGGCGCGGTAAGCGGCTTCTTGAAGCCGGTCGGTGTGCGGTGGGGGATTGGGGCTGTCTTTAATCATGGTGAAGCTCCTTTGTGAATGGAGCTGCCACGATTCGCGGTCAAACGATTAGGGTGGCAGCTATACGCGGGTTGACCGACCGGCCCAAAGAACAAAACCGGCATACCCGAAGGTATCCCGCGCACAGCTGCCGCGACACAATACATCAGGCGTAAAAAAAACGCCCAAGATCGGTTTTGGCGCAGTTGTTCTATGGTTGCGGACGGTCAAATCCGGTCGCTGAATTGGCAGCGACTGCGGGAGGTTAGTCAGCCCGGGTCCGACCGACAACCTGAAACAGTTGTCGGAAAAATCCGAGCATGTCTCCCTCAGTCAGAGACGGTCCATGTTGCCCAATCGTGTCGTCCAGGCCCCGCCAAGTCGGTGCTCCGGCTATTGATCGCTCCCACGCTCTGCGTGGGAGCGCAGCCCTGGACGCTCTGCGTCTGCCTTTGTGACGCGGAGCGTCACCGTAGGCATTCCCACGCGGAGCGTGGGAACGAGCTTAAAATCCGAGTGCGTCTCCCTGTCGAGGAGAGTGCTGCTACCATCGACGCAATCCCTCATCAGTCAGAGACAATCCATGTTGCCTAATCGCGTGGTCCAGGCCGCCGCCAAGTCGGTGCTGCAGCAGCTCGTTACGCGGATCACGCCACAGTCCACCGAAGCCTCCATCGCCGAAATGGCGACGCAGATGCTCGCGTATTCCGGCTATCCGCAGACCTGGTATTACGACTGCCCGGCCTTTGTATTGCTGGGTTCGCGCAGTGCGCTTTCGGTGTCGGGACGCGACTATCGGCCCAGTGATGAAGCCGTTGGTTTACACAATCTGATCACGGTGGATTTGAGCCCGAGAGCAGGCAATGTGTGGGGCGACTGTGCCCGCTCTTTCTATGTGGAGGAGGGCGTGTGCCGGGCGGTGCCGGTGGGGGCCGAGTTCAGCAGGGGTCATGAAGTCGAGCACCTGCTACACGCGATGATGCGCACATTCGCCCGGCCTGAAACCACGTTCAACGATCTCCACGCGTTCGCCAATGACCTGATCGCATCCGAGGGTTTCGAGAATCTCGATTTCGCCGGCAACGTCGGCCACAGCATCTGCGAGCAGCGTGACCAAAGGCTCTACATCGAGGCGGGCAATCATCGGCGCCTGGAGGAGGTGACGTGCTTTACCTTCGAGCCGCATGCTCGCGAGCGAGGCGGTCGCTGGGGCTACAAGCATGAAAATATCTATTTCTTCAGTGATGAGGGAAAGGTCTGCGAGCTTTGACGAAGGCGCCGGTCTCCTGAGGACACGCGGCGCCTTCGGTTTTTTCGCGAGCAAGCTCGCTCCTACAGGGAGAGGCGATCCAGCAGGCTGTACCACGCCACGCCCGCGCCGATGTAGAAGCGTTGCAAGCCATGCAGTGGCAACCGCTGCAAAGGCGTTACCGGGTAAGCGAAGTCGGAGCGGCTGTCACACAGGCGTCCGGCCAATTGCTGGCCGAGGCTGGTGCACAAGGCGATCCCGCGTCCGTTACAGCCCAATGCCAGGGTCAGGCCGGGTGCGGGCTCGTGGACGTGGGGCATAAAGTCCCGGGTGATCGCGATCCGGCCCGCCCAGCGGTACTCGAAGTCCAGCTTGCCCAGCTGGGGAAACAACAGTGCCAGCGAGCGCTCCAGGTGCGCAAAATCCGCGGGCCCGGTGGGATCTTCGAACAACCCGCGCCCGCCCATCAGCAGGCGGCCATGGGCATCCTTGCGAAAGTAAAGCAACAGGCGCTGTGCGGTTGAGACGGTTTCCTGCCCCGGCAAAATGCTCTCGGCCGCAGGCCCGCTCAAGGGCCGGGTGGCGACGATAAAACTGTTGGCCGCCAGCACACTCTGGGCCATGCCGGGCCACAAGTCGCCGCTGTAGCCGTTGGTGGCCAGTACCACCTGGCCGGCCGACACCTGCGCGCCGCTCGCGGACTGCAACTTCCAGCCCGCGCCCGCCTGTTGCATCGCGGTCACTGCGCTCTGCCCATGAATGCGCACGCCCGCCGCCTGGGCTGCACGCACCAGGCCCCGAGCATAGGCCAAGGGTTGGATGGCACCCGCGCGACCGTCCAGCCAGCCACCGGCAAACGCCTGGCTGCCCATGCGGGCGGACACCGCGCCGGCATCCAGGCGCTGCACCGGCACCCCGCGACGCGCCCACTGTTCGGCCCGGGCGTGCAGGCCCGCCACGCCTTTTTCGGAATAGGAAACCTGCATCCAGCCCTTGCGTGTGGGCGCACAGTCAATGCCATGGCGCTCGATCAGGTTGAACACCAGGTCTGCCGAGTTGGACACGGTGTTGATCAGTGGCTCGGCGCGCTCGGCACCGTACATCTGCACCAGTTGATCCGGGTCGTATTTGAGTGTCGGGTTGACCTGCCCGCCATTGCGCCCCGACGCGCCCCAGCCAGGTTCGTTGGCCTCCAGCACGCACACGCTGACGCCGCGCTCCGCCAGGTGCAGCGCCGTGGACAAACCGGTATACCCGGCGCCGACGATGGCCACGTCCACCTTCAATGACTCAGCCAACGCGGGTGTTTGCGGTGCAGCGGGCGCCGTCGCGGCCCAGAGTGACTTCATGGCAGGCTCCGGGTGTTGGCCGTCGGGTGCAGCACGCGGCGCAGGAAGTCCTGGGTGCGCGGTTGTTGCGGGTTGCCCAGCACCTGCTCGGCCGGCCCGCTCTCCACGATGTAGCCGCCGTGCAGGAAGCACACGCGGTCGGCCACTTCCCGGGCAAAGCCCATTTCGTGGGTCACCACGATCATGGTCATGCCTTCGTCCGCGAGGGTGCGCATCACCTCCAGCACATCGCCCACCAGTTCCGGATCGAGGGCCGAAGTGGGTTCGTCGAACAGCATGGCGTCGGGTTTCATCGCCAGTGCGCGGGCGATGGCAACCCGCTGTTGCTGGCCGCCGGAGAGTTGTTCCGGGTAGGCATCGGCCTTGACCGACAGGCCGACTTTATCCAGCAGCGCCAAGGCTTCTTCCCGGGCCTGTTGCAGCGGTTCGCCCTTAACGTACACCGGGCCTTCCATCACGTTTTCCAGCACGGTGCGATGGGGGAACAGGTTGAAGCGCTGGAACACCATGCCCATGCGGCTGCGCAGGGCGTGTACGGTCTTGCTGCCACGTTGCACGGTTTCGCCGCACACGTTGATGGTGCCGCCGTCGTAGGCTTCCAGGGCATTGATGCAGCGCAGCAGGGTGGATTTGCCCGAGCCGGACGGGCCGATCAGGCACACCACTTCGCCCTTGGCCACGTCCAGGTCGACGCCGTGCAGCACGCGATGGGTGCCGTAGTGCTTTTGCAGTTGGCGAATCTCGATCATGCTTTTTTCCTCCTGCCCAGGTGCTGTTCCATGCGGCGCAGGCCATACACCAGCGGCAGGCTCATCAGCAGGTAGAGCAGGGCGACCAGGGTGTAGACGGTCATGTTCTGGAAGGTGGACGAGGCGATCAGTTGGCCCTGGCGCGTCATCTCGGCCACGGTGATGGTCGACACCAGCGATGAGTCCTTGAGCATCATCACCAGGGTGTTGCCGTAGGGCGGCAAGGCGATGCGAAACGCCTGGGGCAGGATCACCCGGCGCATCATCAGCACCGAGCGCATGCCCAGGGCTTCGGCGGCTTCACGCTGGCCCTGTTCGACGGCGATGATGCCGGTACGGAAGTTCTCCGCCTGGTACGCCGAGTAGGCGATGCCCATGCCGATCACACCCGCCTGGAATGCACTGAGGTGCACGCCCATGTCCGGCAACACGAAGTAGATGTAGAACAGCTGCACGATGATCGGCAGGCCGCGAATCACATTGATCACGGTGCTCGCCGCCCACGACAGCGCCTTGATCGGCGACAGTTTGAGCAGCGCCAGCACCAGGCCGATCGCGCTGCTGAGCAGGAACGACAGCACGGTGATCTGGATCGTCACCCAGGCGCCTTGCAGCAGGATCGGCAGGAAGTCCCGGGCGTTTTGCAGGAATTCAGCCGGGTTCATGGCTGCACCTGGGCATCAAGCCCCCACTTCTTCAGGATCGCGTCCAGGGTGCCGTCGGCCTTGATGCTGGCGATGGCCTGGTTCAGGCGTTCGAGGGTTTCGCTGTCGCCTTTGCGCACCACCAGGCACACCTCGCCGACGTTGACCGGCTTGTAGTCGGCGGCGAGCTTCACGCCCTTGAACAGCTTCTGGCGGATCTGGTACGCCACCACCGGCTGGTCACCCACGGCGGCCTTGATGCGGCCCAGGCTCAGGTCGCGGACCATTTCGCCGATGGAGTCGTAGGTGCGGATTTCCTTGAAGATTCCCAGCTTGTTGAGCATGTCGTAGAAGATCGTGCCGGCTTGTACACCCACTACCTGGTCCTTCAAGGAGCTGAGGTCGGTATAGGTCGCGTTGTCGTCGGCACTCACGATCAGGCCTTCACCGTAGGCGTACACCGGCGCGCTGAAGTCCACCACCTGGGCACGCTCCGGGGTCTTGAGCATGCCGGCGGCGATGAAGTCGAGCTTGCCCGAGGTGAGGGACGGGATCAGCGCGGCAAAGTTGGTCTGCTCGATCTCGCTGGTGAAGCCACCGGCCTTGCCTACGGCATTGGCGACGTCGACCATCACGCCCTGGATGCTGTTGCTCTTGATATCGAGGAAGGTGAACGGCGAACCGCTGGCCGTTGCACCGACTTTGTACGAGGCTGCACCGGCGGCGTGCACGGTGGCCACGCAAAAGGTGGCGCAAAGACCGAAGGCGAGGCGGCGAAACAAGGGCGAAAGACTGTTCATCGGGTTACTCCAGAAGGAAAACGGATCGTCAGTACCGCGAGCGGTTACCGAGCAAACCGCAAGCTCTGTGCCATTTCGATTAAACAAAATCGTTTTACGCTATGGAAATTGAAGAAAATGAACCATTCGTATCGGTATGCGATTTTTAGTGGTCGAATTTCGCGATTTCGTGTAGAAATATCGCCACGCTTGATCGACCTGACCGCGAGTTCGCCATGTCCGAAGAACGCAACAGCTTGCACAACCAATCCCTGGAAAAGGGCCTGTCGGTGCTCAAGGCATTCAGCGCACAGCGCCGCAGCATGAGCCTTGCAGAGGTGGCCGAGGCCGCCGGCATGACCAAAAGCTCGGCCCAGCGCATGGTGTTTACCCTCGAGAGCCTGGGTTACCTTCGGAAACACTCGCGCACCCGTCATTACCAACTCACACCACGGGTGCTGGAGTTGGGCTTCAGTTATCTGGATGCGCATTCGCTGATTGAAGTGGCCAACCCGTTCCTCTCGGAATTGACCCGCCTGACGGGAGAAACCTCGTGCCTGACCGAGCCTGCGGGTTACGACATGACGTATATCGCGCGGTTTGTCAGCTCGGGCTTCGTGCCGGTACACATGCCGATTGGCTCGCGGGTGCCGATGTATTGCACGGCGTCGGGGCGCGCGTATCTGAGTGCGTTGCCGCAGGATGAGGCGCTGGCATTGATCGAGCACAGCCAGCGGGTGGCGCACACCAGCCAGACGTTGACTGAGGTCGACAGGATCATGGAGTCGTTGCAGCAGGTGCGCGAGCAGGGCTATGCGGTGAATGGCCAGGAACTGTTCCTGGGGGACATGACCATCGGCGCGCCGGTGCTGGGGGCGAACGGCCGGCCGGTGGCGGCGGTGCATGTGGTGGCGCCGACCAGTCGCTGGAGCCGGGCGGATGCAGAGAAGCAGTTGGCGCCGGCGTTGTTGCAGTGCTCAAGGGCGTTGAGCAATTCGGCCCGTAACCTGGAGTAACCCGCTCTCAAGAACACAGCAAATCCAAAATGTGGGAGCGGGCTTGCTCGCGAATGCGGTGTATCAGTCGCCAGATGCAGTGACTGGCACACCGCATTCGCGAGCAAGCCCGCTCCCACATTTTGATCTTCATTGTTCTTTGATATTTATGTGAGCCCCAACAAAAAATGCGCCCCTGAGGGCGCATTTTTTTGTTCGGTCAACTATCGCCTGTCAGGCAATCGCATCCCAGGCACGGTCACCGTTCTCGTCTTTGATCCGAGTCGGCAAGCCCATCACGTCCAGCGCCTTCAGGAACGGCTCAGCCGGCAGTTCCTCGACGTTGGCCATGTGCTTCACGTCCCACTCGCCACGGGCAACCAGCAGCGCTGCGGCTACCGGCGGTACGCCGGCGGTGTAGGAAATGCCCTGGCTGTCGGTCTCGGCGAAGGCTTCTTCGTGGCAGGCCACGTTGTAGATGAACAGCTCGCGTGGCTGGCCATCCTTGGTGCCCTTGACCAGGTCGCCGATGCAGGTCTTGCCGGTGTAGCCAGGCGCCAGCGACGACGGGTCGGGCAGCACGGCCTTGACCAGTTTCAGCGGCACGACTTCCAGGCCTTCGGCGGTGGTGACCGGTTTTTCGGAGAGCAGGCCGAGGTTTTTCAGCACGGTGAACACGTTGATGTAGTGTTCGCCGAAGCTCATCCAGAAACGCACATTGGGCACGTCGAGGTTTTTCGACAGCGAGTGCACTTCATCGTGGCCGGTCAGGTACAGGTTCTGCGAACCGACCACAGGCAGGTCGTCGGTGCGTTTGACTTCGAACATGGTGTTGCTGGTCCACTGGCTGTTCTGCCAGCTCCACACCTGTCCGGTGAATTCGCGGAAGTTGATTTCCGGGTCGAAATTGGTGGCGAAATATTTGCCATGGGAGCCGGCATTGACGTCGAGAATGTCGATCGAATCAATGCGGTCGAAATGCTTTTGTTGCGCCAGCGCTGCATAAGCGTTGACCACACCCGGGTCGAAGCCCACGCCAAGGATGGCCGTGATGTTCTTCTGTTTGCACTCTTCCAGGTGGTTCCATTCGTAGTTGCCGTACCACGGCGGGGTCTCGCAGACCTTGCCCGGCTCTTCGTGGATGGCGGTGTCGAGGTACGCAACGCCGGTGTCGATGCAGGCACGCAATACCGACATGTTGAGGAACGCGGAACCGACGTTGATGACGATCTGCGATTCAGTCTCGCGGATCAGTGCCTTGGTCGCTTCCACGTCCAAAGCGTTCAGCGCGAAGGCCTGGATGTCGGCGGGTACCTTGAGGCTACCCTTGGCCTTGACGCTGTCGATGATGGCCTGGCATTTGGAGATGTTGCGCGACGCGATAGCAATACGACCGAGTTCGTCGTTGTGCTGCGCGCACTTGTGGGCCACCACCTTGGCGACACCTCCTGCACCAATGATAAGAACGTTCTTTTTCAATTGCTTTATCTCTCCTTTATCTGTCCGCTTTACGAAAGGCTGGACAGGTAGTCGTCGTAACCAAATTCACGAACCACTTCGACTGTACCGTCGAGTTGTTTCACTACGATGGACGGCATTTTCAGGCCGTTGAACCAGTTTTTCTTGACCATGGTGTAGCCTGCCGTGTCGATGAACGACAGTCGATCGCCGATGGCCAGCGGCTGATCAAATGGGTACTCACCGAAGATGTCCCCGGCCAGGCACGACTTGCCGCACACCATGTAGGTGTGTTCGCCATTGCTTGGCGCCAGCTTGGCGTTGAGGCGATAGATCAGCAGGTCCAGCAGGTGGGCTTCGATGGAGCTGTCTACCACGGCGAGGTTCTTGCCGTTGTAGAGGGTGTCGAGCACGGTCACTTCCAGGGAGGCGCTGTTGGTGATCGCCGCTTCGCCGGGTTCCAGGTACACCTGCACGTCGTACTTCTGCGAGAACGCCTTGAGGCGCTGGCAGAAGGCGTCGATGGCATAGCCTTCACCGGTGAAGTGGATGCCGCCGCCGAGGCTGACCCAGTTGACCTTGTGCAGCAGCGCGCCGAAGCGTTCTTCGATGGTGTTGAGCATCTGGTCGAACAGGTTGAAATCACCGTTCTCGCAGTTGTTGTGGAACATGAAACCGGAGATTTGCTCGATCACACCTTCGATCTTCACCGGGTCCCACTCGCCCAGGCGGCTGAACGGGCGCGCCGGGTCGGCCAGCAGGTAGTCGGAGCTGCTCACTTGCGGGTTGACGCGCAGGCCGCGGGTCTTGCCTTCGCTGCGCTCGGCAAAGCGCTGCAGCTGGCTGATGGAGTTGAAGATGATCTTGTCGCAGTTGTCGAGCATCTCTTCGATTTCATCGTCGGCCCAGGCCACGCTGTAGGCGTGGGCTTCACCTTCGAACTTCTGCCGACCCAGCTTGAGCTCGTACAGCGACGACGAGGTGGTGCCGTCCATGTATTCCTGCATCAGGTCGAACACCGACCAGGTGGCGAAGCATTTGAGGGCCAGCAGAGCCTTGGCGCCGGACTGTTCGCGCACGTAGGCGATCTTCTGCATGTTGACCAGAAGCTTCTGTTTGTCGATGAGGTAGTACGGCGTTTTGATCATTTTCAGAGCCTGCGGCGGTGCCTGCCAAAAAAGGACACGCATTGTGCCCGCACTTGGGACAGATCGAAAGGTTAGTCAGCGGAATTTGCTGGCCCGGTTATAAGCTGGCCTGTGAATATGACAGCCCGTAGGTATGATGAGCCGCTTTGATAACGGACCACGGCTTGGGCGACGAGAGGTGAGAATGGACGCATGGACGCTGCATTGGCTGGAAGCTTCGGGGAGCCTGGCGCAGTTTCGCCCGCAGCTGATCCGAGAGTTTGAGGTCGCCTACGAGGCAATCGCGCAACTGCTGCCGCCGCCGCGGCTGGACATTCTGATCCAGCGGTTGCCGGGGGAGACCCTTCCGGAACTCGGCCTGGTGGGCCGTGCTTATCGCAGCACGATGTTCAGCATGACCCTTGATCCCGATAACCCGAATTTCCTCACCAGCCTGCAAAGCGGTGCATTGCGTCGACACGTGGTGCATGAGGTGCACCATTGCCTGCGCATGGCGGGCCCCGGTTATGGCTGGACGCTGGGGGAGGCGATGGTCAGTGAGGGCCTGGCCGGGCAGTTTGTGCGGCAGGTGCTGGGCAGTGAGCCGGAGTTGTGGGAGCGGGCGCTTGCCCCCCAGGAACTGCTGAGTGCCCCGGTAGACCGCCAGCTTCTAGACGCCACGTATTACGATCACAGTGAATGGTTCTTTGGTACCGGCGCGCGGCCAAAGTGGCTGGGGTACACGCTGGGTTACCAGATGGTGGAGGCCTGGCTGGCAAAACAGGGCGAGGTGGACGCCGCCACATGGGTCAATGTACCCGCCCAAGACATACTCGCCAACGCCGCCAAAGCGGGGTTGGTGGCCTGACTTTGAAATACAAGCCCACCAAACAACCCCTATCCCCTGTGGGAGCTGTCGAGCCTCAGCGAGGCTGCGAAGGCGGCGGCACAGCCGATAAATAAGCTGCCTGACACACCGCTATCGCAGCCTCGCTAAAGCTCGACAGCTCCCACATGACAAAAACGCACCCACACTGACATTAAACCGTCATCTCCCCCGAACGTATTCGGGCCGGTTGTCGTTGATCACCTGCATGAAGCCTCCTGATCAATTAATGATTTAGCGTGGGTTGCATGTTCGTCCTGTACCGGCTCAAACCCGCAGCGCAGATAAAAGCTTGCGCCCTCGTGGGTGTCGGTAGACAGGCGCACGACATGGAAGGATTGCGCAGCGCGTGCCAAAAGCTGGCCCACCAACGCTTTGCCCACCTGGCGTCCCCTTGATGCCCGTGCGACGTACACCCGGCGCAGCCTGCCAACCTCCGGACCGGCGTAAGGGTCATGGGACAAACCGCCAACGGCGATCAACTGCCCGTTGCTGAATACACCCAAAAGACATTCGCCTGGCTGGTCAAAACGGTTGGCGCCGCTGGACCACTCTGCAACGAGTCGCGTGAGAAACCTGAATCCTTCGGCGACGGCTTCTGCTTCCAATACCAGGATCTCTTCGGGCAACGCCGAGAGGGTGCGTATCGACAAACCGTCCTCTGATTCAGCCACTGCGATTCTCCAGATCCAGCCAAGCGGCCTTGGAGTCAACGCAGGAGTGCTCCTGCTTACCAGGCAAGAGCGGCGTATCGAGTGTAGCGATTGCTATCGAGACCCAGTCTGGGTAAACACCATTGATATCGGACCAGAACATCGACGAGCCGCAGCGTGAGCAAAACTCACGAAACACACCCTCGGAAGATTCATAAGCCTTGAGCGTTTGCAGCGAAGACTCGATGTGCACCGACGATTTCGGAGCACTCGCGTATGTCGCGAAGGCGGAGCCATGACTCTTTTGGCATTTTTTGCAGTGGCAATGCGTCACAGCTTTCAGCGGTGTCGATACTCGGTAGCTGACCGCGCCGCACAGGCAGCTACCCTGGTGAAGTCCTTCCATGTTGATTCAATCCCAAGCTCAATGGAGTGACTATACCGCTCTCCCATGAGCCTTGAGCAAGTCCGGTTTTCGGTATCACGTATTGGTCTTCAACTTGGTCCACAACCGAGTGGCCAGCCGCGCAATCGCTGGCGGCAGGTCCTCCACGATAAACAGCTTGTCCATCACGCTTTTCGGCGGGTAGATCGCCAGGTCTTGCTTCACCTCAGGGGTCACCAGCTCATCCGCCGCGCTGTTGGGGTTGGCGTAGTGGATGCTGTTGCTAATGTTGGCAATCACCTTGGGCTCCAGCAGGTAATTCATATAGGCATAGCTGTTTTTCTCGTGCGGTGCACCCTTGGGCATCACCACCATGTCCAGCCACAATGTCGAGCCTTCGTCCGGGATCGAGTAGGCGATGCTGATACCGTTTTTCGCTTCCCTGGCGCTGGCGGCAGCCTGTACCACGTCGCCGTTAAAGCCGATCACTGCGCAGATATTGCCGTTCGCCAGGTCGCTGATGTACTTGGAGGCATGGAAGTACTGGATGTAGGGGCGGATTTTCAACAGCGCCTGCTCGGCCTTTTTGTAGTCGGCCGGTTCGTGGCTGTGGTGCGGCAGGCCCAGGTAGTTGAGGGTGATCGGCAGGATCTGCGTGGGGTTGTCGATAATCGCCACGCCGCAGGCGCTGAGTTTCTTGATGTTGTTTTCATCAAAGAACAGGCTCCAGGAATGGGTGACGTCGGTGGTGCCGAAGATCGCCTTGATCTTCTCGACGTTGTAGCCAATCCCCGCCGTGCCCCACATATACGGGAAGCCGTACTGGTTGCCCGGGTCGTTGGTCTCCAGCTTTTTCATCAGCAACGGGTCGAGGTTTTTCCAGTTGGGCAGTTGGCTTCGGTCGAGCTTCTGGATCGCCCCGGCCTTGATCAGCCGCGAGAGGAAGTGGTTGGACGGGCTCACCACGTCATAACCGGTATTGCCGGTCATCAGCTTGGATTCCAGCACTTCATTGCTGTCGTGAATGTCGTAGGTCGCCTTGATCCCGGTCGCTTTGGTAAAACTGGTCAAGGTGTCATCGGCGATGTAGCCGTTCCAGTTGGAAATGTTCACTTCTTCGGCGGCGTACACAGCCGCCGGGAGCGCGCTGAGGATGACCGCCAGGGACAGACTGTTGATGTGCATGTGAATCACCTTTATCGAGGTTTCTTGTTCTAGATTTCTGTCCGTGCTCGAACCGTTTCCACGCCCATACGCAGCATGGCACCGATGTCGAACAACGGCCGGGGTGGCAGCCAGCCGGGCTGTGCCCTGTGCATCACAGAGTGCAGGAGCGAGGAAGTCTGGCCCGACGCCCACTCGGCCAGCAGTCGACCCCACAGCGTGCCGCGGGCCACGCCTGAACCGTTGCAGCCCGCGACGGCATACAGGTTGCTTTCGACCCGCGCGAAATACGGTTGACCGCTGCGGGAGGCGCTCAAGTGGCCGGTCCAGGTGTAGTGGATGTCTTGTTCGGTCAGCCACGGGAAGCGTCGCTGCATGCCCTTTACATGGTGTTGGCGCCGGTGCAACAGGTCGCCGTTGGACAAGTCCCGGGTGCGGTACTCCGCTGTGTTGCGGATCATCACCCGATGGTCCGGTGTCAGGCGCACCGTGGCACCCAGTGGCCGCGTGGACAGCACGCCCCACGGTTCCACTGCGCCGATCCGGCGGTATTCCTCATCGCTGAGAGGGCGGGTGAGGCTGGCGCTGAGTTCCATCGGGAACGTCGCACTGGCCTCAAGGCCCACCCGTGGAATAAAGGCGTTGAGGCACACCAGCACCTGGCCGGCTTCAATGCAGGCGTCCAGGCCGTTGGCGCGAATGCCGCCATTGGCCATGCGCTCAAGGCCGGTGATGTCGGTGTTCTCATAAAGCGTCACGTTGTCCGGCAGCGCTTCGAGCAAACCCTTCACATACTTCGCCGGTTGCAGCAAGGCGTTGCCGTGGCCGCACCAGATGGCGGCCTGGTAATGCTCGGTGCCGAGTGTCTGCGCGAGTGCGGCACCTTGCAGGAACTGCGCTGAAGCACCCGCGGCACGCAAGGTCGCCAACTTGGCATCCACATGCGCAAGCTTGTCGCGATCGTGCACGGCGAAGTAGTAGCCGCTGTCCCGAAAGTCGCAGTCGATGGCATGGCGGGCGATGCGCTCGCGCACTTCATCGCTGGCTGCGCGGGAGATCGCGGTGTCCACCTCAAAGTCAGCGAAGCCTGCGTTGCCCATCAGTTCACTTGCAGCGGGATGCTCATGGGCCACCACAAAACCGGAATTACGCGCTGAGGCACCTTGGGCGGCGCGCTGGCGGTCGACGATCACGATGCGCGCCTCGGGGTGCATCTCGGCCAGGTTGTGCGCCGCACACAAACCGGTGATGCCGGCGCCGATCACCAGCCAGTCGGCTTTTTGTAGGCCGGTGAGTCGGTCCCGGGCGGGGAGGCTTTCAGTCTGGGCAATCCAGCCACATGTGTTTTCCATGAAGATCCTCGGCTGTATGCGTTGCTGGCATAAATAAGTTCGGGCTGCAGCTGGAATCTATAGGGCCTGCGGTGATACAACCAACGTTATAAAATCATCCAGCCATTCGGAAAACGCATGGATAACATCCGTCACGTGCCTTCGCTGCAGGGCCTTCAGGCGTTGGTTGAAGTCAGCGACTGCGCGAGCTTCACCGTGGCTGCGCAGAAGCTGTGCCTGACCCAAAGCGCGGTGAGCCGCAAAATCCAGCAACTGGAAAGCCATTTCGGCGTGCCGATGTTCACCCGGACCAGCCGCAGCCTGCGCCTGACCTCCGAAGGTGAGCAGGTGCTGGCCAGTGCCCGGAGCATCCTGGCGCAACTGAAGGGGCTGGAGGATCGGCTCTCGCCTCGTAAACGTCCGTTTCGCATCCGCCTGCATGTGTCGCTGGCGGTGCGCTGGCTGCTGCCCAAGCTCAGCGATTTCTATCGCAACCATCCCGATATTTCCCTGGCAATCGAGACCGTCGCCACCGAGGTGGTCGAGCCGGCGAGTGACAGCGATGCCTACATCCTTTACCTGCCCAAGCCCGACAACGATCCTGCGCGGCTGACCTTGTTCCACGAATCATTGGTGCCGGTCTGCGCGCCGGGTTTGGGGCCACTGGCTTCCGTGGAACAGCTCGAACACTTTGCGCTGCTGCATCGTTCAGCCGACAAGCAGGACTGGATGACCTGGCTGGCGGCCAATGGCGCGCGGTCGCTGGACGACTACCGGCATATCCCGTTCAACCTTGACGAATTGGCGCTGGATGCCGCCGCGCGCGGGCTTGGGGTGGCGATGACGGATCTGACGCTGGCGGCCGAGTCGATCGAACGGGGTGTGTTGGTGGTGCCGTTTGGTCAGCCGCTGGTGACCGGCGGGGTGTATGCATTGTGCTTGCAGTCATCGGCGGCGTCACACCCAGGCTGCGTGCTGATCATGCAGTGGTTTGGTCAGCAGGCGCGGCATGCTAACGTCACGTCTTGACTCTCTATCGCCAGCCCATCCATGAAAATGCCCGATATCGACGCCATCCAGGCGTTCGTCCTGGTCGCCGAACTCAAGAGCTTTACCCGCGCTGCCGATGCTATCGGCGGCACCCAGGCGGCTATCAGCCTCAAGATAAAACGCCTCGAAGAAAGCCTTGGCCGCAAGCTGCTGGAACGCACGCCGCGACGGGTCACGCTGTCGGCCCATGGCCAGATGTTTTTGGCCAGTGCCCGCCGCTTGCTGGACAACTACCAGGAAGCGATGAACTGTTTTGGCCCGCAGAAACGCACCTTGCGCGTGGGCGTCAGCCACCACATTGTCGGCGCCGATCTCAGCCTGTGGCTGCGACGTTTGGCGACCACCGACCCGGACGTGATCGTGGCGTTCAGCCTCGGCACCTCGCGGGATATGTTGATGAACTACGAGCAGGGCAAGCTGGATGTGGCGATGATCCTGCGGCACGACAACCGTCGCCAGGACGGCGAAGTGGTGGGCATCGAACGCTTTGGCTGGATGGCTTCCCACGACTTCGAATTGCGCCAGGGCGGGGCGTTGCCCCTGGCGATCCAGCCGGAACCCTGTGGCATGCGCAGCATGGTGATGGCGGCGCTGGCCGAGCAGAACCGTGCCTGGGAAGAGGCGTTCGTGGGCAGCGGGATCCTGGCGATCGGCGCTGCAGTGGTGGCGGGAATTGGCATCGGCGCGATGGTTGGGCGGATGGCGCCCAGTGGCTGCGTCGACGTGGAGCAGCGTTTCGACCTGCCGCCGCTGCCCAGTCGTGAAGTGGTGCTGTATACGGCGCAGCGGGACTCTCAGGCGCAAGCGTTGATCCGCACGTTGAGCGCCGATATTCCCGCCGATTGAACTAGAAAATCAGACGCCCGGCCCAGGCCATCAGCAGCGCCAGGCTGCCGATGCCGAGGAGTGTGAGCCCAAGGGCTACGAAGTGAACGAGGAGGGTGGTCAGTGGCGGCTGCTGTTCCATGTGGGGGCTTCCTTGGGGCTTGGGAAGCAAAAGTATGCTGAGCGGCCGTGCACCGAAACAGACGCTGCCAGCTATTTCAGTGATAAGCAAAACGAAGCCCCACCCACTCCCGTGCCCCATGGAGCGTGAGCGCCGCGCGATCACTCAAGCCCGGGCGGTGCATTTCATCATGAGTGGAACTTGTGATCATCTCAAATAAAATGAGTTTGTCTCACTATCACTCGATCCCGACAATGGCTCCCATACAAACACATTGGAGCTTTACGTCATGGCTGTTGCCCATTCCCTTGGATTCCCGCGCATTGGTCGCGATCGTGAACTGAAAAAAGCGCAGGAAGCGTTTTGGAAGGGCGAGCTCGACGAAGCCGGCCTGCGCGCCGTAGGTCGTGAACTGCGCAAGACGCACTGGGACCTGCAAAAGAAAGCCGGCATCGAACTGTTGCCCGCCGGTGACTTCGCCTGGTACGACCAGGTACTGACTCACTCGCTGATGTTCGGTGTGATCCCCGAGCGTTTCCGCCCGGCCGACGGCAAAGCCACCCTGCACACCCTGTTCGGCATGGCCCGTGGCGTCAGTGACAACTGCTGCGGCGGTGCCCACGCCCAGGAAATGACCAAGTGGTTCGACACCAACTATCACTACCTGGTCCCTGAATTCAGCGCCGACCAGCAATTCCAGCTGGGTTGGGAGCAACTGTTCGAAGAGGTCAAGGAAGCCCGCGACCTCGGCCACACCGTCAAGCCGGTGGTCATCGGCCCGCTGACTTATCTGTGGCTGGGCAAGGCCAAGGGTGGTGATTTCGACAAACTCGACCTGCTGGACCGCCTCCTGCCGCTGTACGGCCAGATCTTCCAGCGCCTGGCGGACCTGGGCGTGGAGTGGGTGCAGATCGACGAGCCGATCCTGGTGCTGGACCTGCCGCAGGATTGGAAAAACGCCTTCGAGCGTGCCTACAACCTGATCCAGCGCGACCCGCTGAAGAAGCTGGTGGCCACCTATTTTGGCGGCCTGGAAGAGAACCTCGGGCTGGCAGCCAACCTGCCGGTGGACGGCCTGCACATCGACCTGGTGCGTGCACCGGATCAGTACCCGATCATCCTCGATCGCCTGCCGGCTTATAAGGTGCTGTCCCTGGGCGTGGTCAACGGCCGTAACGTATGGCGCTGCGACCTGGAAAAAGCCCTGGCCACCTTGCAGCATGCTCATGAGCGCCTGGGTGATCGCCTGTGGGTGGCGCCATCCTGCTCGTTGCTGCACAGCCCGGTAGACCTGTGCCGTGAAGACAAGCTGGATGCCGAGCTGAAAAGCTGGCTGGCGTTTGCCGTGCAGAAGTGCGAAGAGGTGGCGGTGCTGGCCCAGGCCGTGAACCAGCCTGAAGCGCCGAACGTGATCGCTGCCCTGGCCGAAAGCCGTGCCGTGCAGGCGGCCCGTGCCGCTTCGCCGCGTATCCACAAGCCGGCGGTGCAAGCCCGTGTGGCGGCGATCACCGCCAAGGACAGCCAGCGTGACTCGCTGTTTGCCCAACGTATCGAGAAACAGCGTGCCGGCCTGAACCTGCCGCTGTTTCCGACCACCACCATCGGTTCGTTCCCGCAAACCGCTTCGATCCGCCTGGCTCGCCAGTCCTACAAGGCCGGCAAGTTGAGCGAAGCCGAATACGTCGAAGCCATGCACAGCGAGATCCGCCACGCTGTCGAAGTGCAGGAAAACCTTGGCCTGGACGTGCTGGTGCATGGTGAAGCCGAGCGTAACGACATGGTCGAATACTTCGCCGAACAGTTGGACGGTTATGTATTTACCCGCTTCGGCTGGGTGCAGAGCTACGGTTCCCGTTGTGTGAAACCGGCGGTGATTTTCGGTGACCTGAGTCGTCCGAAAGCCATGACCGTGGAGTGGATCCGCTACGCCCAGGGCCTCACCAACAAGGTGATGAAGGGCATGCTGACCGGCCCGGTGACCATGCTGATGTGGTCGTTCCCCCGTGAAGACGTGAGCCGCGAAGAACAGGCGCGGCAACTCGCCCTGGCGATTCGTGACGAAGTGGTGGACCTGGAAGCCGCCGGGATCAAGATCGTGCAGATCGACGAAGCCGCGTTCCGCGAAGGCTTGCCGTTGCGCCGGGCGCAGTGGAAGGAATACCTGGACTGGGCCACCGAAGTCTTCCGCCTGTGCGCCTCCGGTGTGCGCGACGAAACCCAGATCCACACCCACATGTGCTACAGCGAATTCAACGATGTGATCGAGTCCATCGCGGCGATGGATGCCGACGTGATCACCATCGAAACCTCGCGCTCGGACATGGAACTGCTGGAGGCATTCGAAGCCTTCGCTTACCCGAACGACATTGGCCCAGGTGTGTATGACATCCACTCGCCACGGGTGCCGGATGCCTCGGAAATGGCCAACCTGCTGCGCAAGGCAGCCAAACGCATCCCGGCCGAACGCCTGTGGGTCAACCCGGATTGCGGCCTGAAAACCCGTAGCTGGCCGGAGACTGAAGCGGCGCTGATTCACATGGTGACAGCGGCGCGTCAACTGCGGGCCGAACTGGCCTGATCCAACACCCGGAATCACACGCCGGGTGAAGCTCAAAAATGTGGGAGCGGGCTTGCTCGCGAATATGGAGTATCAGCCGCTGGAGATGTCGACTGACCCACCGCATTCGCGAGCAAGCCCGCTCCCACATTGGGTCGCCGGCGTTATCAAAATCATGAAATTGCCAGCATTACCCTGCGCAGACTAGAATGCGATCAATTCTTAATTACGCTTGGGCCCCACCGCCCGGCGCGCCCCGGTGATCGGCATGTCGTCTCCCCTCAATCTGCATATCCAGGACCTGTACTGCGAACACCATGGATGGTTGCACCGTTGGCTGGACCGCAAGCTGGGCAACGCCAGCGATGCCGCCGACCTGGCCCATGACACGTTCATGCGCCTGCTCACCCGGCAAACCACCGGCAACCTGGGCGCCGAGCCACGGGCATTGCTGACCCATATCGCCAAGGGCCTGATGATCGACAGCTGGCGCCGCCAGGAAGTGGAACGCGCCTACCTGGAAACCATCGCCCACCTGCCCGAACAGCATGTACCTTCGCCGGAAACCCGCTGGCTGATCCTCGAAGCGCTGTACCGCATTGAGGCGATGCTGCGGGATCTGCCGGAAAAAACCCGCCAGGCCTTCCTGATGTCGCAGATCGACGGCCTGACCTATCAGCAGATCGCCGATGCCCTGGGTGTGTCGCTGATTTCGGTCAAACGCTACATGCGCGATGCCTTCCTGGCCTGCCTGAGCGTGGCATGAGCCAGTCGATTGATCCGCTGATCCTCGGTGAAGCCGCCGACTGGATGGTGCAGTTGCAGTCCGGCAGCGCCACCGATGAGGACCGCCGCGCCATCGCCCAGTGGCAGGGCCGCAGCGCCCAGCATGCCCAGGCCTGGCAACGGGCGCAGGCTATTCTGGGGGACTTCAACAGCGTGCCGGCGGCGATTGCCGGCGATACCTTGAAGCGCATCGGGCGCAAAAAATCCCTCGGCCGACGCCAGGCGCTCGGGTTGTTGCTGGCGGCCGGCCCGGCGGCCTGGCTGGCGTATCGGCAGGTGCCGTGGCAGCAGTGGACCGCCGACCAGCACACGGCCATCGGCGAACAAAGGACCCTCACCTTGCCCGACGGCACACGCTTGCTGATCAACACCGGCAGCTCGCTGAATATCGCGTTCTCCGAGCAGGTGCGGCGTATCGAGCTGCTCAAAGGCGAAGTGCTGATCACCACCGCCAAGGATTCGGCCCATCGCCCGTTCATCGTCCAGACCCGCCACGGTACCGCCAGGGCCTTGGGCACCCGATTCAGCGTGCGGGTGGGTGAGCAGGCAAGCCGAGTGGCCGTGACCGAAGGCGCGGTGGAGTTGCTGGCGGCGCATGCCGGCCAGGGGGTGATCGTCAAGGCGGGCGAGCAGGGCGCCTTCAGTGTTGACCGGGTAGCCGCCGTCGAGCCGCTGGACGTCAGCACCCTGACCTGGGAGAACGGCATGCTGCTGGCCCAGCATATGCGCCTGGCGGACCTGCTGGATGAGCTGGGGCGTTATCGCGCCGGCGTATTGCGCTGCCATGCCTCGGTTGCCGACCTCACGGTGTCGGGTGCGTTTCCCCTGCGCGACACCGATGCCAGCCTGCACCTGTTGCAGGAAACCTTGCCGGTCAAGGTCAGCAGCCTGACGGGGTATTGGGTGACGGTCGAGCCGCGCTGATCTTTTTCAACTTTCGCTGATACCTTTTTCGTTGTCGCCCGGTGTAGGGGAGAACCCTCAACATTGCTCCGCGCCGACAGGAATGCCCATGACCGCCAGACCGCTCCCGTATTGCCCCCGTCCGTTGAAGGCACTGAGCCTGGCGGTCGCCCTTGCCGCCGTCGCACCGTTGCAGAACGCCCAGGCAGAAGACGCTGCGCCAAGCAGTGCGGCGCGCAGCTATAACATCGCGGCGGGGCCGCTGGGGAATGTGCTGGCGCAGTTTGCGGCGTTGTCCGGGGTGCCGTTGTCGTTCGATTCCACGTTGCTCAACGATCAACAAAGCCCGGGGCTGCAAGGCAGCTACAGCGCACAATCGGGTTTTGCCCAGTTGCTGCAAGGCAGCGGCTACACCCTGCAAGGCACCGGCACCAACGGTTATACCGTGGTGCCCCAGGCCAGCGGCGGTGCGTTGGAGTTGGGCGCCACCACCATCAGCGGTGAAGCGAGCGGGGCGCAGGCAGACACGTATGCCGGTGGCCAGGTGGCACGTTCTGCACGCCTCGGCGTGTTGGGCAATCGGTCCATCAACGACGTGCCATTCAGCGTGGTCAGCTACACGTCGAAAACCATCGCCGACCAACAAGCGCGAACCGTCGGCGACGTATTGCTCAACGACGCGTCGGTGCGCCAGTCGTCCGGGTTTGGCAACTTCTCCCAGGTGTTCACCATTCGCGGGCTGCCGCTGAGCACCGATGACATCGCATTCAACGGCCTGTACGGCGTGCTGCCCCGGCAGATCATCACTACCGAAGCCCTGGAACGGGTGGAGTTGTTCAAGGGCCCGAATGCCTTCGTCAACGGCGTGTCGCCCTCGGGCAGCGGGATCGGCGGCAGCGTCAACCTGGTGCTCAAGCGCGCTGAAGACACGCCCACCCGCAGCGTCACCCTCGATTACGCCAGCGACAGCCAGGCCGGCGGCCACATCGACCTCGGCCAACGCTTTGGCGAAGACAACCGCTTTGGCGCCCGGGTCAACCTGGCGCGGCACGGCGGCGAAACCGCTGTGGATGACGAAAACAAAAGCTCGCAGTTGATCGCCGTCGCCCTGGATTATCGCGGCGAGCGCTTGCGGGTCTCCACCGACTTTGGCTACCAGAAAGAACGCATCAATAACGGCCGCTCGGTGGTCTACCTGACCGGCACCAAAGTGCCCAGCCCGCCGTCGGCCAAGGACAACTACGCCCAGGACTGGAGCTGGTCGCAGCTGGAAGACACCTACGGCATGGTCAACGCCGAATATGACTTGAACGATAACTGGACGGCCTACGCGGCAGGTGGCGCCAAGCACACTCGGGAGAACGGCCAGTATTCGTCGCTGTATGTCGCCAACGATGGCAGCGCCAAGGTGGGCTTCCTCTATTCACCCCATGACGAAGACAACAAAAGCGCCATGGCCGGCTTGAACGGGCACTTTGCGACGGGGCCGGTGACCCATCAGATGAACTTCGGGCTGTCGGGGATCTGGGGCGAGCAGCGCTCGTCCTACGAGGCGATCCTGCAAGCCAACCGCCAGCCCGGCAACCTGTACGACCCGACGCAAACGCCGCGACCTACCAACACCTATTTCGGCAGTGATATTCACGACCCGCGGGTTGTCGGCAAGAACCGCATCAAGAGTGCGGCGGTGTCCGACACCCTGGGCTTTTTGGATGATCGGGTGCTGTTGACCCTGGGCGTGCGGCGCCAGACCATCGAGGTGGACAGTTGGAACACGGCCACGGGGGCACGGGGTACACCGTACTCCGAGTCCATCACCACACCGGTCTATGGCCTGGTGATCAAGCCATGGGAGCACGTATCGTTCTACGCCAACCGTATCGAAGGCCTGGCCCAGGGCCCGACGGCGCCACTCACGAACGTGACCAACCCCGGCGAAGTCTTCCCGCCCAAGCGCAGCAAGCAGACGGAAGCCGGGGTGAAGCTGGACTGGGAAAACTATGGCGCCACGCTGGGTGTGTACCGCATCGAACAGCCGAACAACGCGACCACCCGGTTCCCGGGCCAGAAGTTCGACACCTTCACTGTCGACGGTGAACAGATCAACAAAGGCGTGGAACTCAACGTGTTCGGCGAGCCCATCGACGGCCTGCGCCTGCTGGCCGGTGCCACCTGGATGGACACCGAACAGAAGAGCACTTCCAACGGCGCCACCGACGGCAACCGCGCCGCGGGTGTGCCGCGCTTCCAGTACAACATCGGTGCGGATTGGGATGTGCCGGGCATCCAGGGTGCGGCGGTCAGCGCACGGATGCTGCGCACCGGTGGCGAATACGTCAACGCCACCAACAGCCTGAGCATCCCGGCCTGGACCCGCGTCGACCTGGGGGCGCGGTATGGTTTCAAAGCGGATGACAAATACATCACCCTGCGCGCCAACGTCGAAAACGTGGCGAACAAGGCGTACTGGTCGTCGGCGTCGACGGCCAATAACTACCTGACCCAGGGTGAGCCGCGGACAGTGAAATTGTCGGCGACGGTGGATTTCTGAGCCTGGGAAAACCTATCGGGTGAATGAACAACCCGTGGCGAGGGAGCTTGCTCCCGCTGGGCTGCGAAGCAGCCCCAAAAAAAGGACACGGTGTTCTTTCAGGTGGCTCTCGATTGCCTTATTGGGGCCGCTTCGCGACCCAGCGGGAGCAAGCTCCCTCGCCACAACAAGGCTGAATGTCCCTCGGTCAACCCGCGTTCACTTCAATCCGGTCAAAGCCCTTGAGGCGATACAGCATCACCGAGATCGCCCAACTGGCCACGAAGATCCCGATGATCATGTAGCCCAGCATCCCGAAACTGTCGTTCAGCGAGCCGATAAAACTCCAGAACGATCCCTTCAGGTCCAACTGGTCACCCATCAACCCCAACGCCTCGATACTGCCGATCACCACCGCAACCACCACCGATACCAGGGTGATGGTCATGTTGTAGTAGATCTTGCGGATCGGCTTCATGTACGCCCAGCCGTATGCCCCCAGCATCAGGTGGCCGTCCAGCGTGTCCACCAGGGACATGCCGGCGCTGAACAGCAGCGGGAACACCATGATCGCCCACGGCGACAGCCCTTGAGAGGCTTGGGTCGCAGAAATCCCCAGCAGGCCGATCTCGGTGGCCGTATCAAAGCCCAGGCCGAACAGGAAACCCAACGGGTACATGTGCCAGCTGCGGCTGATCAGGCGAAACACCGGGCGGAAAATCCGCGCCATGAAACCCCGGTCCGCCAGCAGCAGGTCGAAGTCGTCCTCCACATACGCACCGCCCTGGCGCACATGGCGCCAGGCCTTGTAGATCGCGTGCAGGATCACCAGGTTCATCAAGGCGATGACCAACAGAAACGAGGCCGAGACCGACGTGCCGATCACCCCGCCGATGGCCTTGAACCCTTCAAACCGCGCCTGCATCACCGAGGCCGCAAACGCGACGCCAATGGATGCCAGGACCACCACCGAAGAATGTCCCAGGGAGAAAAAGAAGCCCACCGTCACCGGACGTTTCTTTTCCTGCATCAGCTTGCGGGTCACGTTGTCGATGGCGGCGATATGGTCGGCATCCACCGCATGCCGCAGCCCGAAACCGTAGGCCAGGAGCGCGGTGCCGAGCAACACCGGGTGCTCATGGAACGCCACCAGCGCCCAGATCCAGGCGAACACGTTAATGCCGATCAACAACCCGTAGATGCCAAACAGCTTGGCGCGAACCTGGGTGCTGGAGTCACTGAAAATCTGGGCAAGGCGTAGGATCATCAACAAGACCTGTGTGCGGTGGAAACATTCAGACACGTTCCGAAACTTTATAGATTTTGTTTAGAGTGATGATGAAATTTGTGGAGTGAGTGAGGAGAGGATTGTGACGACGATCGAAAATGCAGCAATGGCGGTTATTGAGTTCTGGAAACAGGCGGGGCCCAAGCTCTGGTTTGCCAAGGATGAAGGGTTTGACCGGCGTTTTCGCGAGGCTTTCTACACTACGCATTTGCAGGCGGCCCGGCGCGAACTGGAGAGCTGGATGCAAACGCCGGAAGGCGCGCTGGCGTTGCTGTTACTGCTGGACCAGTTCCCGCGCAATACCTTCCGTGGCACGGCGCATATGTTCGCCACCGACCCGCTGGCGCGTTTGTACGCGCGGCAGATGGTCGAGGCGGGGATGGACAAGTCGATCGAAACCCCGTTGCGGGCGTTTTGTTATTTGCCCTTCGAGCATTCTGAAGATCCCGGGGATCAACAGCTGTCGCTGGCCCTGAACAAGGACCTTGATGCCAATACCTACCGCTGGGCCAAGGAGCACGCCCGCATCATCGAGCGGTTCGGACGCTTTCCTCATCGTAATGAGGTGTTGGCCAGGGTCACGACAGAGGAGGAGCGGGCGTTCCTGGAGGACGGTGGCTTTTCGGGCTAGGCCTCGGGTTCAGCCACTAAGTCTCTGACGCCCGCCTGGCGAAAACGCCGCACCCCCTTGAGATCAATCGCCCAACGCAACGCTTCAGTCGCCGACGGACGTTCGCCTTGGGTAATCGCCGCGTCATCGGTGGTCAGTTTATTCAGGTAGCCCTTGGCGCCGCCGCGTTCGCTCCAGTAATGGGTGTGGCTGAGCCAGGACCTGGCGAGCCAGCCTTTCCATTTGCCCACGCTGACCGGCAGGTCCAGTACGCCGGGGCCCATCACCGGGCTGACCGGGCCGCCGACGATGTCGCCAAACAGGCCCAGGGGCGCGGGGAAGTAGAGGTTGGTCCAACGGGTCACGGCGAAGGCCGCGGCATGGTGCAAGTACAGGGGTGAAAATGGGCGACCGCCCACGGTGACGGGCAGCCGGCCGCTGTAGCCGTAGCCCTTATCGTCGAGCGTCGGCGGGCAGGCGGGGGCTTCGCGGCGTTCGATGCGGCGCTTGAAGTCGCTCACGCTGCGGCCCAGCAACAGGCTGGCGTGGGCCATCGGGCTGCCGAGGGTGACGAGGTCGGTGATGCGCCACGGGTTGCCGAGGTTGCGTTGTTCGATAAAGGCTTCGGCTTGCTGTTCGCGGAACCTGAGGAGGCTTTGCAGGCGGCCGTCGAGGGCGTTTCCAGCCTTTGGCAGCGTGTCCTGGACCACCGGTTGCAATCGCTCGTGGTTGGCGTAGCGGGCGGCGAGTTCCGGGCCGCCGGGGCGTAACTGATCGTGATGCTCGTGCCACAGGTAGCCGACGATGTCGTAGGCAATCACGCTGCCCAAACTGTGGCCGACGACGATGATGCGGTCGTAATCACCCTTGTCATGCAGGGCGCGCAGCAGGTCGACGCCATCGGCGCGGATCTGTTCGCGCACCACCACGTTCTGCGGGTTGGGGCTCAGGTAGCGGGCGGCATCGCCAAGGTATGACAGTGCCGAGTACTTCAGGGCCAGGCCGATCACCGCCAGCAGCACCGGGACCAGGGCGAAGGGGTTGTCGCTGTGGGGGAATCGGCCATACAGCGTCGCCAGGGTTCCGCTGACCAGCAGCACGAGCAGGGCCAGCAAGGCCCAGCGCGTGGCGCGCCAGATCGGCACGATGGCCGTCGGGATATCCCGGCGCGGACGCTTGAAAATGTCCCATAGCCAACTGAGCAGGTGCCCGACCTTGGTGCCCTGCATCTTGTGGGCCCAGTAGTACTCGTAGAAATCGGTGGTGTTGCGACCCGCCGACTTCAACACGCGCAAATCGAAGTTGCGCGAAAACCGGTCGGGTTTGCTCCAGTAGAAAGGCGTCGCCTCGGGGGTGTCCGCCGGGATCGCCGCTTCGACGAAGCCACGCAGGGTATCCATCGGGCGCTGCTCGCCGATTCCGTGGATGACGACAACCGCTTGTTTCATCTAGTGATCGTTCCTTGATCCGCTTTTCGGGGCGTTACGGGTGGGTTCAAGGGGCCATAGTATTGCCATTATCGATGGTATTCCAGCCAGGAATGCCCCCATAAAAACCGCGCATTTCATTTGCGCGGCGGGATCTCGTAGTGTGGTGCTCCCACCAAGGAGATGTCGCCGTGAACCATCGCCCGCTGAGCCTGTACGTTGACGCCCATTTCACCAGTCCCTACGCGATGTCGGCGTTTGTGACCCTGCGGGAAAAGGGCCTTGAATTTGAACTGCTCACCTTGAACCTCGACACGGCCGAGAACCAGACTGACGCGTACACGCACTTGTCGCTGACGGGGCGCGTACCGACCCTGGTGCAGGGTGAGTTTGCGCTGTCCGAGTCGTCGGCGATAACCGAGTACCTGGAGGATGTGTTCCCGCAGGTGCCGGTGTACCCGGCCGAACCCCGCCAGCGGGCGAGGGCGCGGCAGGTGCAGGCGTGGTTGCGCAGTGACTTGATGCCGATTCGGCAGGAACGCTCGACCCTGGTGGTGTTTTACGGGCTCAAGGGCGAACCGCTGTCGCCGGTTGCTGAAGCAGCGGCCCACACGCTGATCAACGCGGCGCAGGCGCTGTTGGCCGACGGTCGCGACTACCTGTTCGGCGCGTGGTCGATTGCCGACGTGGACCTGGCCGTGATGCTCAACCGGCTGATCCTCAACGGTGACAGCGTGCCCGCCAACCTGGTGGCGTATGCCCAGCACCAATGGCAACGGCCTTCGGTCCAGGAATGGGTCAAGCAGGCACGACCGTCGCTGTAGTCACCTCCTTAATTACTAAGTGAATCCTGATCCATGAATATACTGTCGAGTGACTCCCGCCTGCCGTTGTACCAGCGTTTTCGGGATCATCTGATTGAGCAGATTGCCAATAATCACTGGCGTGCCGGTGCGGCTATTCCCCCTGAAGCGGTGTTGTCCACCCAGTACCAGCTGTCTACCGGCACCGTGCGTAAAGCGATCGAGGCATTGGTGGGCGAGGGCATTCTGGAGCGCCAGCAGGGCCGTGGTACGTTTGTGCGCCGCCCGAAGTTTCAGTCGTCGTTGTTCCGGTGTTTCCGCTTCCAGGGCCCGGGCGGTGAATGCCAACTGCCGCAGAGCCGGATCCTGTCGGTCAAGCCGGTGAAGGCGCCGTTGTCGGTGAGCGAGGTGCTGGGGCTGGCAGCGGATGCGCCGGTAATCTGCATCGTGCGGGTACACGTGCTGGACACCGGGCCAGTGCTGGCCGAGGAAATCTGGCTGCCGCGCGAGCGGTTCCAGGCGCTGCTGGACGTGGATCTGACCCGGCAGGGATTGCTGTTGTACCCCACTTACGAAGAAGTCTGCGGGCAAGTAGTCGCTTCTGCCGAGGAAGCCCTCACCGCCGAGTCCATCGATGACGTGTGGGCCCGCTGGTTGCAGGTGCCGGTGGGCAGCCCGGTGATGGTGATCGAGCGGCTGGCCCGGGATTACGCCGGCCAACCCCTGGAGTTGCGACGCGGCCGTGGCCACGCCGAACATTTCCGTTATCGCGTGGATATACGCTGAGCTTGAGGCGCGGTGCTATTCGGCTTTGAGCAGCACCAGCCAGCTTTGCACCACCCGGCGGTCAAGGTCTTCCCAGTCGGCCATGCCCAGCACCCGGGTGGTGTTCAAGCCGCGCAAGTAGCCACGCAATTGCTGGGCAATCGCGTAGACCACTTCCGGTTCGGCGGCGTTGTCCAGCAGCACTTCCTCATAGTCGACCAGGTAATCGGCAACCCGCTCGCGAAACTCCGGAAGCACAGCTTCACGGATGCGATCGAAGGTTTTCTGGTGGGGCTTCATAGGCGTTCCTTATCATTTTGTGTGAGGCGGCCTGCACGACACTATTGCTCTAGATAATAGTCACCATCAAGTATTGCGAGTTCTGTTTTTCTGAAAAAGGAGGACAATTGCCATCATTGAACATGATGTGCAAGGACCCTGCGATGAGGACTTTTACCGGTTTGGCCCTGGTGGCGCTGCTGATGAGCACAATGGTTGGCTCTGCGTCGGCCGGGGGGCTTCAAGCCAGCCACCTGGCGCCAATCGTCGCCAGCCCGGTCGGGTTGCAGCATTCGCAATCGGTCGGCGTGCTCTACAGCGACAACACCCTCGACAACCTTGAGTACCTGGCGCGCTACCACGCCATGGCGGTCAATGGTGCCAAGGGCCAGCTGGACGAGCAGATTCGCCAGGCCTTCGTCGACAGTTCCGACCCGGACCTGGCGATTGACTGGCTGATGGCGTCGTTGCGGCACACCTTTGCCTCGGTCACCCGTTACGACAACCTTGATGCGCTGTTGCAGGCGCACCCGGATGTGGTGGTGATGCTCGATACCTACAACCAATTGCTGACCCAGCGTAATGATCGGGTGGAAGCGCGGTTTGTTGCCAAGTTCTATGACCTTGACCTGCAATACATCGCCAAAGCCGAGGGTTCGATGCAAATGCACTTGCCTAATGTGTGGGTACATGACAAAACGGCGCCCCAGATCGCTGCACAGATTGGGCAGCAGCGCGACGTTCAGTTGAACGCATTAAAGCAGTTCGATGCCTCGCTCAAGGCGTTGGTCGCTGCCGGTTAGCCCACTTCGTTTATTTTTCAGGAATTTTTATGCGCGTGTTGTTAGTGCCAGCGATGGCTTCTGCTTCTTTATTGATGACGGGCTGTGCATCCGCCCCCAATGCCCCAACCCTTACCCTGCAAACCGCCAAGGACCCTGAAGCCTACGTGCAGTGCGTGGTGCCCAAGTTCGAGAAAAACGGCATGACCTCCACGGTCACGCAGAATTCGCGGCATGCCCGGATCGTGGTGAGCAGCAAGATCGCCGCGGACAACATCCTCGAAGTCTACAAGTCCCAGGACGGCGGCAAGGTGTTCCTGTACGAGCGCAAGCCGTTGGCATCGACGTTCAAGCCGTCGCGGTTCGAGCATGCGGCGCAGGATTGCCTGTAATCGACGAGCGAGGATCTGATGTGGGAGCTGTCGAGCTTAAGCGAGGCTGCGATGGCATCGCTGCGGTATGACAGTGACACCGAGGTGATCCCATCGCAGCCTCGCTTAAGCTCGACAGCTCCCACAGTTGATCTTCATTGTCTTGAGCGAATGATTCAGCTCGGCTTTGGCTCGCTGCTGAACGTATCGACCGCTTTCACCAACCCCTTGGCCGCCAACGCCACCAACTCACCGCCTTTTTGCGGGGTGGCCAGCGCCGGGTCTGAACCCATGCGCCCATCCGGGAATCGCGCGCGGAAGTCGCGGGCTTCGCGGATCGGGCCGGTGTTGGCGATTTGCGGCGAGTAGTCAGCCGACTTGATCGCGTCCGGGTAGGCCCATTGGGTCACGGCAATCTCCGACGGCGTGGCATGGCTGCCATGGCCCACCGGGAACTGCTGGTGCGCCAGTTCGTTCACGCCTTCCAGGTCCCACCAGTTGCACAGTTTCAGCGCATAACCCGACGGGCGCCCGCTGAAGCTGGCTTCGGCATACAGCTCGGAGAACGCCGCTTCGATCGAGGCAATATTGCCGCCGTGGCCATTGAGAAACAGGATCTTCTCGAAACCATGGCCTGCCAACGAACGTACCCAATCGCCAATCGCCGCGATAAAAGTCGAAGGGCGCAGGGAAATGGTGCCCGGGAAGCCCAGGTGGTGCTGGGCCATGCCGATGTTGAAGGTCGGGCCGATCAGGATGTCGGCGTTCTTCTGCGCTTCATGGGCAATGATTTCCGGGCACATCCAGTCGGTGCCCAACAGGCCGGTGGGGCCGTGTTGTTCGTTGGAGCCGATGGGAATCACGATGCTGCGGCTGCGTTCCAGAAACTGGCCAATCTCGATCCAGGTGGATTGATGTAAAAGCATCTCAGGTTCTCTCTCTCATCAAGCCCAGGAACACGGTGGAGTTCCTGGTGGCGTGAGCCGCATGGTGCACGGCAACAGCGAGAGCATCAACCGCCTTTGACAGTACCGGCACTCGCCATCTGGCGCGGCTTGCAGTTGAGGTAAGCCGAGGACTTCAGCCAGCGCTGGTCGGGGTACCAGGAAAACATGAACTGGCCGTCCTTGAGTTTGTCCACCACCTGGCGCGCTACCTGCGGGCGTACGGCGGGGCAACCCTGGCTGCGGCCGATACGGCCTTCGCGCTTGCTCCACAACGGGCTTACATAGTCGGCGGCATGGATCACGATGGCGCGGTCCCGTGCACGGTCATTGAAACCCGGTTCCAGGCCGTCCATGCGCAGCGAGTAGCCATGGGCGCCTTCGTAGCTCTCCTGGGTGCGGAACAAGCCAATGCTGGACTGGTAACTGCCTTCACGGTTGGAGAACTGGGTGGCGAAGTTTTCCCCGGATTTTTGTCCGTGGGCCACCAAATCCCGCAGCACTAATGTCTTCTTGCGCAGGTCGAAGATCCATAGGCGACGAGCGGTCGAAGGTTGGGAATAGTCGATCACCGCCAGCCGGTCGGACTGTTCGATGCCATTGCCCACCGCGCATTGCATGGCGCTCAAGGCTCTTTTCAGTACATCGGGGTTGAGTTCTGGAGCGGCGTGGGCGAGGCTGCTATACAGAGTAAGAGGTTTACCCGTGTCTGCGAGCGCAACGGTGCTCAGCGAGGCAAAGGTCGAGATGATCAGGCCGAGTCGGCAGCAAAAGGTCAGCATGTATAAAGCATCTCCGCCGTGGATGGGAGCTAAGCGATTGTTCAAAAAACACGCATGTTACTTGAGCATTTGCCTGCTCGTTGCACCGCTGGTCGCGACAGCCGAAGACCTGTTGGTGGTGTCGCCGGCCCCGGTGCAATTGGCGCTCTCGCAATTGTCGACCGTTTGCCCAGGCCCGGCCGGGCAGGTCGATGCGCCTTCCCTGGCGCGTTTGCAGGCGTTTTATCAGCAGCAGGGCGACGTGGTGCTGTGGTCCGAGGGGGATCGCCGCGCCGCATTGCTAGCCCAACTGCAGTTGCTGGCCGACGATGGCCTGGACCCGACTCACTATAGACTGCCCCCGGCGGATGCCACGGGGAACGTGCTGTGCATCGATATCGGTACCAGCCAGCAGTACCTGCAAGCCCTGCAGGACCTGCATTTCGGCCGCTTGCAGCAGTCGCGCTTCGAGCCCGTCTGGCATTCGCAACCGGCCCCGGACCCCGACACCCAATTGCTCGCCATGGCCGAGGCCGGCATGCAGAACGTCGCCCAAGCCTTCGACCAGGCCCGCCCGAGCGCGCCGCTATACCTTGGCCTGCGCAGTGCCTACGCCGCCTTGCGCCAGCAACCGTTGCAGCATTGGGAAGCCGTGGCCAGCGGCCCGTTGCTGCGCCCGGGCATGGACGATTCGCGAGTGCCGCAACTGGCGCGGCGAATGGTCAATGGCGGCTACCTGAGCGCCACCTCCGCGGGGACGCAATACCGTGGCGAGTTGGTCAACGCGGTCAAGACCTTCCAGCAGAGCCATTCCCTGCAAGCCGACGGCGTGATCGGCCCCGGCACGGTCACCGAGCTGAACATCAGCCCGGCGATTCGCCGCGAACAATTGCGCATCAACCTTGAACGGTTTCGCTGGCTGTCCCGGGACCTGGAACCCGAGGGCGTGCTGGTGAACGTGGCCGCGGCGCAACTGAGCTTCTACCAGGGCGGCGTGCCCGTGTGGCAAACCCGCCTGCAAGTCGGCCGCGCCGACCGCCAGACGCCTCTGCTGAAGTCGCGCATCACGCGGCTGACCCTGAACCCCACCTGGACCATCCCGCCCACCATCATGCGCGAGGACAAGCTGCCGGCGATCCGCCTGAACCCCGAATACCTGCGCCAGCAGAACCTGCAAGTGCTCGACAGCCAGGGCAACCCGCTGGCACCGGAACAGGTCGACTGGTCGCACCCCGGCAACATTCTGCTGCGCCAGGGCGCCGGCCCGCGCAACCCGCTGGGCCGGATCGTGCTGCGCTTTCCCAACCCGTATTCGGTGTACTTGCACGACACGCCGAGCCAGCCGCTGTTCTCCAAGGGCCCGCGGGCCTTCAGTTCGGGATGTGTGAGGGTTGAGCAGCCGCTGCTGTTGCGCGACTTCCTGGTGAGCCCGTCGGAGAAGATCCGCACCGAAGAATTGCTGGCGACGGAAACCACCCACGAGTTCCGGCTCGCGACGCCGGTACCGGTGCTGCTGGGGTATTGGACGGTGCAGGTCGATGGCAAGGGCGCGTTGCTCTACGCGCCGGACATTTACGGGCGCGACCCGGTGTTGATGAAGGCGATGGAGAGTGCGCTCTAGGCGCTTAGCTGTGCGTTGATCATCGTCAGCGCCTCATGGGAAGACAAGCGCGCCGTATCGACGGTCAATGGCGACTCGGCCCATGGCTCATATTCATGGGCCAGGACGGACTGCCAGGTGGGCGGCGTGAGCCCCGGAATATCGCTGGTGCGTGATTCCACGCGGCGTTGGTGTTCGTGTGGGTCGGAGCACACCACCTGGATATTCACCAGCGGCATACCGGCGCTTAGCGCAGTGTCGCGCCACGCCTGACGACTTTCAGCCACCGGGTTAACGCAATCGACGACAACCGTGCGGCCCAGCAACAGGTTGCTCAAGGCCAGCGCATTGGCCACCTGGTAACCGCTGCTGCCCACACCTTGCTCCAGGACCCCTGCATCGCGGATGGCCTGCTCGATGGTGTCGATGCGCAGATACACGGCGCCGGATTGGCCGGCAAGGGCCTTGGCAATCGTGGTCTTCCCGGTGCCGGGCAGGCCGCTGAACACAATAAGCATGGTCGATCCTTCGAATGGGTGAGTCGGCTCAGTCTACCGGGCGACTCACTTCAAATAACAGGCGCTGATCCAGTCCGAAGGCTTGGGCGCGAGTTGTTCGGCCACCGGCAGATACCGGGCGTCCAACTGCGCCGCCAGCCAGTACAGCGTGTTGCTGCTTTTCGGGTTCCATTCGCCGCTGTAGCCAGGCTCACCTACGCGGGCCCGGTCCCGGTCGAACTGCACGTGGGTATGCACGAACTCTTCGTGGCTGCGCTGGCCTTTGGCATACGGCGCCAGCCAGTCCAGTGCTTCGCTCAGCGAGCCACCGTGGGGCGCGGTGACGTCCAGCCAGTTGCCGCCAATGCCGTAGGGCTTGGCCGCCAATGCGGCCTGCACCAGCGGCTCCAGGTCGTAGACCACATAGTGCAGGGCGTCACGGTCCTGGAAGTCGCTCACCGAGCCGTCGGGCAGTACGTTGTCGTTGATCTGTTGCCGGAACAGCTGGAAGGCCTGTTCGAGCATCTCGCGGTCGCCCAGTGCGGCGGCGGCCACCGTGACCAGTTTTACGCGGTGGCTCTGCCAGTTATTGGTGTTGGTGGCTTTCTTTTCGCCGTGGAACTGCTTGATGCGCTCGATATAGCCATTGCCCAGGTTGGTCAGCAGCGCGCGGGTGGCGTCGCGGGTCTGGGGGCGAAGGTCGCTGGCGGTGAGGGCGTAGGCGCTGATCAGCATGTCGAGGTTGGTTTCGTCGATCGGGTTGAAGTCCGGCTGGTAGGTGCTGGCCCACGCGCTCAGGTAGTCATCCACTTGCTTGAGGTAGCGCGTGTCGCGGCTCAGGCGCCAGGCCAGGGCCGCCTGGCGCATGACTGGCCAATCCTTCTCGGCGGCGATACTTTGCTCGCGGATGCCGTGGTTCGGCAGGGTACCTTCGGTGTGCAGATGGGGCAGGGCGTCGGGCTGGTCGCCGAGGTGGCGCTGGGCGGCAGCCAGCAGTGATTTGGAGGTCGGATTCGAAGTGGCGGGCTGGCAGGCACTCAGGACCTGGGGCGCGGCAAAGGCGGCGTTGGCGAACGCGGCGAGCAGCGCGGCGAGGGCCACGGTGTGCAGAGGGCGTTGGAGCATGCTGTTCCTCAGGGATGGATTGACCCGATCGGGGCGCAGCCACGCTACCATGCCCGTGATGGGAATTTGATGAAATACCCGCCAGCCCCCTATCCTAGCCCGCCAAGCCCGGTCGAGAACAGGACGCCCCATGACTTTGCAGTTCGTGAAGATGCACGCCCACGGTGATGATTTCATCGTGATCGACCGGCGCGGCCAGGATGACCCGATCACCGCTGAAATCGCCCGCCGCCTGGGTGACCGTCATCGCGGCATCGGCTTCAATCAATTGGCCGTGGTGCTTGATTGCACTGACGCGGCCGCCCGTATCAAATTCTGGAACCCCAACGGCACCCCGCTCGACACCTGCGGCAGCGCCACCCGCGGGGTTGCAGACATGCTGATGCGCGAAGCCGGCACTGCCACCCTCGTGCTGCGAACCAACCGGGGGCTGCTGACCTGCGTGCGCAAATCGGCGCAGCGGGTGTCGGTGGACATGGGGCCGCCGTCATTGGGCTGGGAAGCTATTCCGCTGGCGCAAGCGATGGACACCGAACGCTTGCCGCTGGAGGGCAACCCGGCGGCGTGCAGCATGGGCAACCCGCATTGCACCTTCTTTGTCGATGACCTGGCGACGGTCGATATTGCGGCGGTTGGCCCGTCACTGGAAACCCACCCGTTGTTCTCCAACAAGACCAATGTGCATTTCGTGCAGGTACTCGACCGGGGTCATATCCGCCTGCGCATCTGGGAACGGGGCGGCGGTATCCCGCAAGGCTCGGGCTCGTGCTGTTGTGGCGCGGTGGTCAACGGGATTCGTCGTGGGCTGCTGGATGACACCGTCGACGTGCAATGCGATGGCGGTACCGTGACGGTGCATTGGGATGGACGTGGCGGCGTGGTGTTGACGGGGGCTGTCCAAACCGTTGTTCACGGCACTGTGGCTGCCGCGCTCATGGGTGGCGCAATGGAAAGTGCACACTGAAGGTAGTGCCCCGGTCCGGGCTTGAGCTCACCGAAACACCTCCATCATGGGCCTTGGCAATTTCCCGCACGATAAACAGCCCCAGGCCAACGCTACGCACCTCACTGTCCTGCTCCGTGCCTCGGGTCATGGGCTCAAACAAGCCAGCCATCAACGCTTCGGGAATGGCCGGGCCGTGGTTATGCACCGAGAGCCGGCTCTCTTGCGCGTCCTGGTGCGAGGTGATGGTAATCGGCTGTTGCAGGTCGCCGTACGCCACGCTGTTGGCCACCAGGTTGCCGATGATTTGTTGTATGCGGTCGGCATCCAGGAACGTGCGGGCGCTGCCCGTGGCGTGATGTTCGAGGGTCGCCGTGGGGAACGCCACTTGCAACTCGTCGAGACTGTCACGGGTGACGGCGTGCAGGTCGAGTGCTATGGGATTGATGCTGATGCCCTGGCCGACTCTGGCCTGGGTGAAGTCCAGCAAGTCGGCGATCATCCGCTGCGCCCGTTCGGTGGACAGGCCGATATGCCCCAGGAGTTGGCGCTCCTTGGGGCTGCGCTCGCCACGGGCGAGGAACTCCGAGGCCATCTTGATCGCGGTCAGCGGGTTCTTCAGGTCATGGCTGACAATCGCGACCATCTGTTCGGCAAACAGCGCCCGGCGCTGGGCGATTTCATAGGCGCTGCTCAGTTCGGCCTGGGCCTGCTGCAGCGCGACTTCAGTGGCGGTCTTTTCCTGCAACAAGGCTTCAGCCAGTTTGCGGGCATTGAGCAGTTCACGCTCGTACTTGTCGCGGTCGGTGGTGCCGAAGAGGGCCAGTTCGTTATAGGCAATGCCGGCATGTTCGTACCTGACGCCGTTGAGCAATACCGTGACGGTGCGCCGGTCACGGTGCAGCAGGTCGAGTTTTACTTCAGCGATGGAGCCCTGCATTTTCATCAGCGGCCCCAGGTGCGTCTGATGGAAGATCCGCCCGCCCATCGTCAGCAAGTCCTGGAACCGTCGTTCTTTCAACTCATCGATGCTGAAGCCGGTCCAGTCGCTGAAGCACTGGTTGGCCTGCACGATGGTGCCGTCTTCCCGGGTAACCACCAAGGCGCAGGGCGCGCCGTCGAACAAACGTTGAGGATCCGGCAACGACAGGTTATCGACTGGCATCGGCACCTACCCATGGCAACAGGAAACTGTCCATGGCCGCTGAACAGGCGCCGGGTGCGCTCATGTGCGGGCAATGCCCCACGTTATCGACCAGGCAGTACGTGCTGGCGGGCAACGCGGCATGCAGGTACTCACCGACGCACACCGGTGCGATCAAGTCGTCGGTGGATTGCAGAATCAGGGTGGGGGTCATCAGGCCCGCGATGTCCTGGCGGTTGTCCGACAGGAAGGTTACCCGTGCGAAGCGCTTGGCGATGTCCGGCTCGGTGCGGCAGAAACTGTTGGTCAGTTCTTCGCCGAGGGCAGGTTGTCCGGGTGCGCCCATGATTACCGGGGCCATGGTGCTGGACCAGCCGAGGTAATTGCTGTCGAGGGTATCGAGCAACGAATGGATATCGTCGAGGGTGAACCCGCCCGTGTAGTCACCGGAATCGATATAGCACGGCGAAGGACCGATCATCACATGGGCGGCGATTGTTCCGGGCGCCTGGCGATCGGCCAGGGCGCCGATCATCGCGCTGACGGAGTGCCCCACCAGCACCACCGGGCCCACGGCGTATTCATCAACAATCTCGCCCAGGTCATGGGCGTAGCCGGCGAGTGAGCTGTATTTTTCGCCGTCGTACGCGCCCAGGTCGGACTGGCCAGCCCCCACCAGGTCATACAGCACCACACGGAAACGCCCGGTGAAATGAGGAAACAGATAATTCCACATGGTTTGATCACACCCGAAGCCATGGGAGAAAACCAGGGTCGAGGGACCGCTGCCATACACCCTGACATTGTTGCGCTGCTGAAGGTCCATGGCGTTCTCGTGTAGGGCGTGTGTGGGGGTGGCGTAAGTCTAGATAGTCGGTGGCGTCGGGTCACCTGTTTATAGCGTCGATAGGGTAAAGTCGGCCGATTCAGGATGAAACTTCAGGTAACAAAACATGATGGTGTTCCTACGGCAATGTGTCTTGGGCTTGCTACTGATCGTTTCCGGCTCACAGGTGTGGGCCGATACCGTTCCCCCGGCGCCGGTCACGGTTGCGCTGGACCAGCGCGTGATCGACCTGACCCAAACCCTCGACGCTGCCACTCAATCGCGTATGACCACGCAACTCGCCGGTCTGGAACAACGCAAGGGCGCACAGGTGGCAGTGATGCTGCTGCCGAGCACCCAGGGCGTTGGCATCGAGGACTTTGCCAACCAACTGTTCCGTGCCTGGAAACTGGGGCGCAAGGACGTCAACGACGGCATCCTGCTGCTGGTGGCGAAGGACGATCGCAAGGTTAGGATCGAAGTCGGTTACGGCCTGGAGGGCGTGGTCACCGACCTGCTGGCCCACCGCATCATCGAGGAACACATCACCCCGGCGTTTCGCCAGGGCGATTACGCAGGCGGCGTGCAGCAGGCGGTGGACGACCTGACACTGTTGGTGGACGGGGGCAATTTGCCCGAGGTGGCCAAGGCCGGTTTCCCGCCTGAAGCGTATGCGGTACTCCTGGCATTCATGTTTGGCGGGGTGGTCGGGGTATTGATGGGCGCCGAAAAACTCCCTTGGCGCCGGGCCCTGATGGCGGTGGTCGTTGTCACCGTGGTGCTGGTCGCGGTTGCGGGCGGCAAGGACTGGCCGGTCTATTTGCTGTTGCTGCCCCTGTGCATGCTGATCGGTGGCGCTACTTTCGGCGCGTTGTGGCAGGCGAGGGCGGCGTTTTACACCGTGCTGGTGCTGTTGGGCTACATCGCCGGCGTGCTGCTGACCGATAACTTCGTGCGCGAGATATCCCTTATTCATTGGCTGGCTTATCCATTCGCAGGGTTGCTGGTCCTGGGCCTGTATCTGGGCCTGTTCCTGGTGATGAAGAGCATGTGGCAAGAGAGCCAGGTGGGCTTTATCGTGCGGCTGGTGGCGGTGCTGGCGGTGTACGGGATCGTCGGGGCATTGATTGACAAGGGCGCCACGGGATGGCTGTTGGCGTTCCCATTCGCTTCGTTCGCGGCGCTGTTCATCTTTGCCCACGGTATCAGCGGCGGGTCGGGGT